>CAZDYB010000478.1:0-4028 GCA_964509045.1 uncultured Akkermansia sp. | reverse complement strand
GGGCAGTGGTGGTCGGGGTTTCCGGAGGGCGTCCGGTGCATCTGCGGGATGTCGCGGAGATTGTGGACGGGACGGAAGAACCCTCGCAGTACGTCTTGTTTGGTCAGGGGACGAAGGAAGAGGCGGCGGTCACCCTGACGGTGGCGAAGCGGCCCGGGGCCAATGCCATCACGGTCGCCGACGACGTCCTGCGCAAGGTCGATGAACTGCGTGGCCGGGTGATTCCATCGGACCTGCAGGTCAGCATCACGCGTCACTACGGGGCGACGGCTGCGGAGAAGTCGAATGAACTGCTGCTGCACATGGGATTGGCGGTGTTGAGTGTGGCGTTGCTGATCTGGATGGTGTTGGGCTGGCGCGAATCCGGTGTGGTGGCGGTGGCGATCCCGGCGACCCTCGCGCTGACCCTGCTCGTCTTCCATCTTTGGGGATTCACCCTCAACCGCATCACCCTTTTCGCCCTGATCTTCAGCATCGGGATCCTGGTCGACGATGCCATCGTGGTGGTGGAGAACATCGTGCGGCACCGGCATCTGCCGGGGAATGCGGGTCGACCGCTGTCGTTGGTGGCGGTGGAAGCGGTGGCGGAGGTGGGGAATCCGACGATCCTGGCGACGTTTGCGGTGATTGCGGCGGTGTTGCCGATGGCATTTGTGGGTGGGTTGATGGGTCCGTACATGCGACCGATCCCGGTGGGCGCGAGTGCGGCGATGTTCTGGTCGTTGTTGATCGCGTTTGTGGTCACGCCGTGGGCGGCGGTGCGGATGCTGGGGCGTGGGGCGGTGCCGGCCAAGGGACATGGGACCGGGCCGGGGGGAGCGGAGGAAGAGGACAAGGCGACGCGCCTGTATCGGAGGTTGATGGGGCCGCTCCTGCATCATCCCGGGTGGCAATGGGGATTCCTGGGTGGGATCACGTTGTTGTTGCTGGGGGCGATGGCGGGTGTGGGGTTGGGATGGGTGAAGGTCAAGATGCTGCCCTTCGACAACAAGTCGGAGTTCCAGGTCATATTGAACATGCCGGAGGGAAGTTCGCTGGAACGGACGACGGCGGTGGCGCGGGAGATGGCGGCGGAGATCCGGGGTGAACCGGAGGTGACCGATTACCAGATCTATGCCGGGACAGCGGCGCCCTTCAATTTCAACGGTCTGGTCCGGCATTACTTCCTGCGGCGCGGCGCCTCCGTGGCGGACATCCAGGTCAACCTGTTGCCCAAGCACGACCGCAGTGCGCAATCGCATGACATCGTGAAACGGATCCGACCCCGGGTGGCGGCCATTGCCGAGCGGCACGGGGCACGGGTGGCGGTGGCGGAAGTGCCTCCGGGACCGCCGGTGTTGCAGACGATCGTGGCGGAGATCTACGGACCGGATGACGCTTCCCGACTCGGACTGGCCCGCGCGGTGCGGGACGTGTTCCAGCGGACACCGGGTGTGGTGGACGTGGACTGGTACGTGGAGGAGGAGCAGGCCAAGGCGCGGTTCCTGATCGACAAGGAGAAGGCGGCTTTGCATGGGGTGAGCGCAGCGACGATTTCCCAGACCTTGCGATTGGCGGTGTCGGGCGAGTCGGTGGATTTGCTGCATGTGCCGGGTGAAAAGGAGGACGTCAACCTGGTGCTGGAATTGCCCAGGTCGCTCCGGGCGCGTCCGGAGGAATTGCTGGGATTGCGGGTCCGTTCTGGCGATGGCAACAGCCTGCCGGAGCCGGGTTCGATGGCGGTGAATCCGTTGGTGCCGTTGCGGGAACTGGTCCGGATGGAGACCGCGACGGTGGATCGAAGTCGGCATCGGAAGAACCTGATGCCGGTGACCTATGTGATAGCCGACGTGGCCGGCGTGGTGGAGAGCCCGGTGTACGCGATAGGATCCATGAACCGGGAGTTGGCGGCACTGGATCTGTCGGCGGTGACGGGACGGGCGGTGACCGGGCCGTTGAGGATCCTGAATGCGTCCCAGCCCTTTTCGGATCTGGAACCGGCCATCAAATGGGATGGCGAATGGCACATCACCATCGAGGTGTTCCGGGATCTGGGCATGGCCTTCGCGGCGGTGCTGGTCCTGATCTATGTGCTGATGGTGGGTTGGTTCCGGTCGTTGATCACGCCGTTGGTGGTGATGCTGGCCATCCCGTTCTCGCTGGTCGGGATCCTGCCGGCGCATGGGTTGATGGGTGCATTCTTTTCAGCCACATCCATGATTGGATTCATGGCTGGGGCGGGAATCGTGGTGCGCAATTCGATCATCCTGGTGGATTTCATCGAGCAACGGATGCGGGAAGGGATGCCATTGGAAGAGGCGGTGGTGGATGCCGGGGCGGTTCGATTCCGCCCGATGCTGTTGACGGCGATGGCGGTGGTGGTGGGGGCGGCGGTGATCCTTTTCGACCCGATCTTCCAGGGGTTGGCGATATCGCTGATGGCGGGGGAGATCGCCTCGCTGTTGATCAGTCGCATGGCGGTGCCGGTGCTTTATTTCATGGTGAATTCGAGGCGGACTTCGGTTTGACGGTTGGGGCAGTCCAAAGGAGACTGCGCCGACTTCCCCGATGCCGTGCATGGATGCCACTTCCCGGATTGCTGATTTCTGGACCTGTCTGAAGACGGTTGAACCGCCTGACCTGGGTCAGGAAAACCGTATCGGGACCCGGTCGGTCGAGTGGGTGGAGGGTGAGGTGGCGGCGTTGGTGTTGGACCTGGGATTGGGCGCGGACGCCGTGGAACGGTTGCGGGCGGCGGCGTTGCTGTATCACGACCATCACAACGAGGCCCACGACCTCGTCCAGGACATGACCGACCGCGAAGGTGCCTTGATCCATGCCTTGGTCCACCGGCGTGAACCCGATTTCTGGAACGCCAAGTACTGGTTCCGTCGGGTGGGTGATCATCCGATCTACCGCGCGCTCGGTGAGCAGTTGGCGGGCTTGAAGGGCCACGCTGCCGCGACGGCGGTGGCCAGGTCCATGAACCTGACCGGCACCGTGGATCCCCTGGCGCTGACCGACGCGTGTGAGTCGGTGATGCGGTCGGATTCCGGGGATCCGGTGGTCCGGTTCCTCCGTGAGGTCCAGGAGGCGGAGTTCCGGGGCCTGATCGGGTATCTGGCCGGCGCTTGAGGATGTGCCGCGCGTCGCGAAGTGATCGAGGCGTCTTCCGCCTCTTTCCAAGGGCAGTCCGGATCCTAGTTTGGCGCGCCCAAACATGGAACGTCCCCTCGTCCTTCCGGTGCTGGCCTTTGCGGTTGGCATCCTGATTTCCGACACCGTACAGCCGGCCCTCTGGCTTGCCGGGATCCTGGGCGTCGGGGGACTCCTGCTTCGTGGATGGCCGGGGGATGATGCTTCGATGCGATTGGCCATCGCGTGCATGGCGGTCGGTTGCTGGCATCACTCGGTCGTCCAGGATCACACCCATCCGTGGGCGGCCGGAAGGTTGATTCCCCGGGAAGCAATGCTGGGCTGGATCACGGGAAAGGTCACCGACACCGGGGCGAACCGGATCCGACCCGCCATCCCGGGGATTCCCGCACCGGGTCGTCGGCTGGAGCTGGAACTCGAATCCGTTCGGATGGGAACGGGTGAGGCGAAGCCGGTTCGCGGCCGCATGCTGGTCCGGTTCCGGGACGCAACCGGGGTGACTCCGCTTCGGGGCCAGCGGGTGGAGGTGTTCGGCATCCTTGGCGAACCACCCTTGGCGATCCTACCCGGGGGATTCGATCAGCGGGAATACCTGCGCGCATTGGGAATGGTGCGTCAGATGGAATCTGAAGATGCCGGGGACTGGCGTGTGCTGGACGCTGCGCCCGCCGTCGGTTGGCTCGACCGATTCCTGCCATGGGCGCATCGGGTGTTGCAGCGGGGTTTGCCGGATGACAAGGCGGCGAGATTGATCCGGGCGATGGTATTGGGATGGCGCGGCGGGCTGGACGAGGAATGGCGGGAATGGTTTGTGGAGTCGGGCACGATGCATGTGTTCGCAATCAGCGGGTTGCACATCGCGCTGGTGGCCACGGTGCTGGTGCGGCTCCTGC
>CAZDYB010000477.1:3606-4032 GCA_964509045.1 uncultured Akkermansia sp. | reverse complement strand
TCCGGGTAGGGGCAACACCAGTTAAGAAAAATGCTCCAAACGGTGTTTTCAGGGACAAATGTCCCTATTCAAGAATCACCGGGATCGCATATGAGGTCAGTTGGGTTGTGTGGACCGATCAGGATGATGGGAGCCAAGGCAGCGTGGAAGATGCGTTGCGGTTCCCGAGACGGCCCCACGTCTGGCAGATGACTCAATTTTCAACCCTTCGCCTCGATTCTCCTTGCCGAGCCCGTGCGTGAATCGTGTTGGAAACACCGGTGGACTTGGAAGCTTATGACTGACGATCAAAATGATGGTGGCGGGTTCCGACACCCGGTTGGTGGATCGGGAATAGGTTGGAAGACCTGCTTGCTGTTGTGCGCCGGAGTGGCATTCCACGGTGACGTTGGCGCCGCCGAAGGAATGATTCCTGCCCGGTTGGAG
>CAZDYB010000477.1:0-3596 GCA_964509045.1 uncultured Akkermansia sp. | reverse complement strand
GCTCGATGCCACCGGCAGGTCGGTGGTCCGTCATGCGGCAGATCCAGCCTCGTATTATATCCTCTACCGCGGCGCCGAGATCACGCAGATCGTTTCCGCAGTGGACATGGCATTGGGAGTGCCTGTCGAGGGACGACTGGTCGACGATCCTGCGCCGCTCGAGGCTGCCTTCTATCAGGTTCGCGAAGTGCCCATCGCGAGTCCGCTCGATTCCGATGGAGACGGGATTGACGATGTCTGGGAGTTGCGGTTCCGGAGGCCGGGAGCTGCTTTGAATCCGGCAGATGCCCGGGAAGATCATGACGGTTCGGGTTCCTCGGATCTTTCGGACTACCAGCTTCCCATTGCCTCCTTTGCCACGGCCAATTCCATGGTGATTGCGGCAGACTTCCGCGTGGTGCAGGTGGTGGTTCACTTCTCACAGCCCTTTGCCGGCGTTGCCGCCCTGTTGCTGGGTGGAACAGCCACTCCGGTGGAGGACTATACGATTTCAGGCTTCAATCCCGCCAACCAGACCGCCCGTGTCGCCGCCGTCGGCACCACCGCGACATTCAACATCACTCTCCGCGACGAATCTTCGGTTGACCCCGACCGCCATCTCCTTCTTTCCATTCTCGAGCCCGCCACCAACGCGCCAGCCCGCTATCGAACCAGCCAGCAGACAACGGCAAACCACACCCTGCGCATTACGGATGGGGACCTCGCAACCTATGCCGGAATCCTGGAATTCACGAACCGGACGGCGAAGGCAACCCATCCGGTGCGATTGGCGCTGCGTTCGGTTCCAGGCGGTACTGTTGAAGCCTATCTGGACGCCACCCAGTCGTCGGTGTTTCGCCGGGGTTTTATGCTCCCGGTGACGGCCTCTCCCTCAGGCGAGTTGCTGGGATTCGACCAACCGCTGGTGCACCAGACCAACTCAGTGGCGTTGAACCGACCACTGACCTGGACGCTTCAATTTGGATCCGTCAGCAACCTGCAGGACTCGCTGGAGGTGCCGGCCTCCTTGCAGTTGCTGGGACTTTCCGCCAGCGGCCAGCCGGTTTCCTCCCAGGGCTGGCTTCGCCTCGTCCGCGTCAACGCCACTGAATGAGCGACCCCATGAAACAACTTCTTTCACGAATGTTCGCCGCGACAGTCCTCGCCGTCAGTTCCTTCACTGCCAGAGCCGCAGTGCTGTCGGATGGAGTCTTCCTGGAGACGGACTTCTCCAACACCCTGAGGGTGGGAACCGACGTCGCGAACAGCGCTTCCGTGGCGATCCCGGCAGGAGGCAGTGTTGGGGAATATCCCGGTCCCCTAGGCTCGATACCCTCCGCCTCCGGAGGGCAGATTCAATTGCGGCAGTCCGTCGTGGGACATGCGGTGGCCATGACACCGATGGTGGTGAATCAACTCCTGACCCACGCGCTGGCGGACCTGAAGGCTGCCGTCGGTCATGTCGATCTGATCAGCGAGACGGCGGATCACGGGCGAGCCGATGGCCAGCCGTGGAACATCCGGTTTCCTGGGGTGGTCAATCCCGTCAATACGAACAACAGCAGCTTCACCTATACCGACGCCAATTTCCTGCCGGAACGGGCTCACCAAGCCGCTGAATACTATCGCGCGGCGCTGAGGGCGGATCCCGTCAACGTGACGGCTGCCCATGGGTTGCTCCGGACGTATTATGAACGCATGGCCGCCTATACCTTCGCCGGTCACAACGGCGCAGAGCGCGCTGCCCGTGTCCGACTCCTGTTCGGGGACATCGGGTTGGAGATCGGCAATCTGGAGGGCTACACGCTGAATTTCTATACAAACGCCACGGACGAACTCAGCCTGATGACATCCCGGCCGGTGGAAGCCGGGCTCTTTGATGGCAGCTATCTGCAGATCCCGGCGGAGGAACTAGCCACCAACCGGAACCGCCTCACCGAAGCCTACGCCCGGGCCATCACCCATCAGGCGGAAACGATCTTCAAGCTCGGCCGGTTGCGGCAGTTCAACGGCTATCGCAATCCAGTACTGGATCCCACAGCCTCGCAATCCTTCGCCGTTCTTCTGGCCGACCTGGCGAACCACCGCCGGAGTCTGGCCGAACGGGTGCTGCTGCTGGAGACGGCTTCGGAACTCACTGATGTGGCCAACGCAGAATTGGGTCGCGCACGGTATTTCGTAGACCAGATCGAGTTGCTCGAATCCTCGATTGAAAATGGACGCATCGCCTTTGTGGCGGCGCATGATACCGGGTTGGGAACGCCGACCCAGCCGGACATCCAGTTCGTCTTCCGGGAATATGCTCCGGACCATGTGCCGTTCCATGCCCTGACCAGCGTCGGTGGCGTCCCGCGGCGGGCCCACGAACAGTTTCTGGAAACTGCGACGTCACTGCTTTCCCGTGCCCTGCAACGCGAGCAGGCCGTTGACGACCTGAGCCGCAACTTTGATCTGAACGAGTTCGCCCATCGACAGAGCCTATCCGAACTCACCAACCGTTACGTCGGGGAGTTGGGCACGCTCTGCGGGCGGATCAAGGGACAGGATGGAGCGCTGGTTCCCGATGTGATCCTGGCGCTGTATCCACGCACCGAGCGGTTGGCGCTCCACCCTTATACGGCGCCCGGAGAGTCGCTGGGCGAGATAGGTGCCCAATGGGCGCGCATAGACCAGGCGCTGGCTGAACTTGAACTCGCGGAACAGGAGTTGGAGTCCCTCTATTCGCAGATGGAGAAGAAGGGGGAGGTTTCGGGGCAGATTGCCGCTGGCATTGACAATCTTGCCCGGATGTTTCTGCAGAACGGGGAGAAACTCGAAGGGTTGGACATCGCGTCCGGCAATCTCCAAGCCGAGGCGGCAATCAAGCGAGCCAGGGCCCTGCAGGGAAATAGTTGGTGGAATGCCATCAAACGAATCGGTTCGGCGGTGGCTGCCGTTGCAGGCGTGGTGGCTGCACCAGCCACCGGCGGTTCCAGTCTTGCCATCACTGCCGCTACGGCTTCACAGGTCCTTGGAGTCGCAGATTCCTACGTCAACGACAGCAAGAGCATGAAGGCCGCCAAGATAGAGGCCCGACTTGCCAGGAACCTTGCCAAGATCAACGCCCAACGCACGCGCATCGCGACCTTGGAAAAGGTGGCGGTGCAATATCAGCAGCGGGATCAGGTATTGCTCCAGACCGAGGAAGCCTTGCACTCGTTGTTGTTGCAGGCGGAACGCCAGAAACTCGCCATCCTGCTGGCGGAACAACGGGTCGGTTCGGAGTTTCTCGCCCTGCAAAACCTGGTCGGCCGTGTCCAATATCTCCTTCAGGAATTTGCAGGCGCCTTGGCCTTGCAGGATGAGAATCCACTGCGCAGCCCGGATTATCGCCTGGTGCGTGACCTCAAGCTGCGCGAGGCGGAAGACGCCTTTCATCTCGCCCACCGCTGGGTCTATCTCGCCGCCAAGTCGGTCGAGTATCGCGTCAACACGGACGACGAGACCACCACCTTACCCATCACCATCGCCGCTGTTCTGCGCGCCCGGAATGCATCGTCCCTGGAGATCGCGATGGCCAACCTCGACAATACTCTCGACACCTTTTACGAGGATCAGAACCGCGAGGTCTCCGGGTT
>CAZDYB010000476.1:0-4039 GCA_964509045.1 uncultured Akkermansia sp. | reverse complement strand
GAGAGTCTGGGGATGGCTATGAAAGTCTACCTATGAGGCGCGCCGGACACCGTTGCCGGAATACAACAGGGTCGTGTCTGGATTTTTGACAATTGAAGCGACCGCGCCACTTCCCCAGCCGTAGAAAACCGTGCCCCGCCCAAATGTGGAATGTCTGGACGCGACCCCATTGCGTCCTGGGCTTCCATCCCTCCGGGATGACAGTGGCCGTGGACGCTGTTGTCTTCTCCCCTCTGCGACCCTGCGGGAGAACTCCTTCCCTCCCCTTGTCAAAGGCTCAGCGCGAGGGCTCGATCGCCACCTCGCAGAAGGTCAGGGCGGCGAGGTGGTTGGTGCCCTTGAGGAGCCGGGATTGGTTCCAGCGGTCGGAGTCGAGGTAGGTGATCGTTGGCTTCTGCGCTGGCGCTGGTGCGTCGAGGTCGAGGTGGAGCTGGTTGCGGTCGGCGCGTCCGGCGGTGACGCGGGCGGGACTGCCGGTGATCCGGAATTCGTTGGTGAGGTTGGCGGCCCAGACGACGGGTTGGTCGAAGGTGAGCACAATCCGGGTGCGGTCGGTGTTCCCGAACTGCGCGGTGGAAAGGTTGGGCGGGGTGAGTCGTTCGTTGGATGGCTTGCCGTAGAGATCGCGTTGGACGAGGGGGAACAGCATCCGGGCGAACTCGGCGTATCCGGCGGCGGGATAGTGGCAACCTCCGGGGGGATCGATGCCGAGGGTGGAAAGGACGGTGAGGTTGTTGTAGCCGGAGCCGAGGGTGCGCTGGACTTCGCGGAGGCGGTTGTCGGAGCCGTCGATGCCCATGGCACAGGACTTCGGCCAGATCTGGAAAACGTAGTATCGGGAGATGTTCGGGAAGTCCTGTTTCCAGGCGGCGGTGAGGTCGAAGAAGAGGTTGCGATAGTTTTCCCAGCCAAAGCCGCCGGTGGGGCCGTCCGCGCCTTGATCGTTCTCGCCCTGATGCCAGAACACGGCGCGGATTCCGTGCGTGATGCGGGCCTGCTGGGCGCGGGAGAGGAGGCGACCGTAGATCGTGCGTGGGTCGGTGGGATTGGTGACGCTGCGTTGGTGCTGGTCGATCCGCGTGCCGCCGACGGCGCCGTTCAGGATGCAGACGGGGACACCATTCGATTCCACGAGTTGGCGGGCGAGCAGCATGCCCCAGTAACCGATCTGGAAGCGCCCGCCCTCGTGGTTGCGGGGGACGGCTTCGCCCCAGAGGCGCAGACCCTTCGGGTCGCCGGACATCGTGCCGTAGGTGCGGACCCACGGGCTGCGGAGATCGGGTTCCTCCTGGCCCCAGTCGGTGGCGACTGCGTTGGACTGGCCCTGGATCAGGTAGGCATCGCCGCAGACGACGTTGGTCGCGGTGTGGAGGATGGTTTCGCGGCCGTCGGTGCGCGTGCCCATCTCGAAGTGGTAACGGATCCGTCCGGCGGTGACGCGGGCGGCAAGCTGGAATGCTCCGGCGGGATCCGGTGAAGCGGCGGCTTCGAGACTGCCATTGGCGTCGTCGCGGAAGCGCAGGAACACGGCGTCGACCCGGTTGGTGATTCGGCCGGTCCAGAACACGGTGCCGAAGCCGCTGGGTTCGCGGACGTAGAACTGGTTGTCGACGGGGAATTCGTCGGGCCCGGGCGAGCGCGTGATCCACGGTTGCGACTCCGGCGTGGTGACTTCGATCGTGCAGGTGCGGGTGACGGGTTGACCCCCGTTGTCGAGGGTGGCGGTGACGGTGAGCGTGCCGTCCCGTTCGGCACGGAGGAGACGCAGGCGGTCGGGGGCGATCTCCCGGGTGGTGGCGATCTCGCCGGCTTTCCATGAGTAACGGAGGGCGGGTGCCTTGGCCGAGGTGAGCCGTTTGCTGTTCGAGATCTGCGGAAGGACTTCGATCGGGCTGCGTCCATCCCATCGTGCCGGGGCACGGAGCGTGAAGGCGGGATCCGGGATCGATTCCTTGAACGTGACGGCGACGTCCTGGGTGCGGAGGCCATCGGCATGGACGGCTGTACAGCGCAGGGTGGCCTTGGCGTTCCCGGTCACGCGGGGAGCAGCGACGGTGCAGCGGAGTTGATCCACGGCGAGGGTGGATTCGTGGCCATCGCGCAGGAGCGTCCAGACGATCTTGCGGGCGCCCCCGGCTTCGGCGGTGACGGTGGCTTCGGAGGATTCGTTGATCGTGAGACGTTTGGTCGAGAGGCGGAGCTTGTTCCCCGGTTGGACCACGTGGCCGACGAGCGTCTGGAGGGGCTTCTGGTTTTCGAACTGGAGCTTCGCCCATTCGGCGGACCGGGTGACGCGCGAGATGCGGACCTCGTCGATGTCCCCTTCGAAATTGAAGTCGTCGTACCAACCGCCGATCCAGAGGCGGGCGGGGGAAGGCATCTTGAGCGGTGTGGCGCGGACCGGGGAGCCGATGTCGAGTTGCCCGTTCACGTAGATGCGCGGAATGCCCTTCTCGTACGTTTGCAGGACATGGGTCCACTCGCCCGTCGGGATGCGGGTCTTCCCGTCCACGCTGGCATCGGAGAAATAGCCATCGACCACGATGTGGGGCGGACTGCGGAACTGGAGGACCACCTTGCTCTGGGCCTTCTCGGCGCCCCAGCCGACGATGGTCGCGTTGGGGCGGAGCGGGCGGATCCAGGCCTCGGTGGAATGCGGGTCGGAGCCGGAGGGGAAGTTCGTGGGCTGGTTGCCACCGGCGAGACCGTGTTCGCCGTCGAATCGGCGGGCGGCACCGATGATGCCGGTCGTGGTGGTCGTGCCGGTGTCCTTGAGGGTCGTTCCGGAGATTTCGTCGCGGGGAGTGGTGCCCAGATGCCAGACCGCGGCGTAACCGTTCGACGCGTCGAAGACGGGACCGGTCGCCGGTGGGGGCGTCGAAGCGGATCCCCATTGGATGCGGAGTTCCTGCTGCTCGTTTCCACGGATCACCGGGATGCGCACCCAAACGGCGGCTCGCTGGCTGGCCGGATCCCACTCCTCGATCTGATGGGCGAGCGGGGTGCCCTCGGTGGAGCTGAAGCGGAGGTCGGAACCGTCAGGAAGGGCGTTGCCGAACGGGAACGAGTCGCCGTTGAGTCGGACCAGCAGGGGGAATCCTTCGACGGACGTGCCGGCGGGAAGGTCAGCGCCGTGGGGTGTGGTGAGGATCCAGAGCGAACCGGATCCGGGCGAAGCGGCAACGAGCGGAAAGGCAGTCGTGAAGGCGTAGAACGCTGCCGCAAGAGGGAAAGACTTCATGTTGATTGAGGCAATGGGGTCGAGTCTAAATTATTTGAAAAAAACTACCGCCTTCCCCTGTCACGGACAGCGAAGCACCACCCAAATATAGAACATTCGGACACGACCCATTGCAACCAGTTCCGATGCGGGCGGAGCTTTGGGGCGCGGAGTGGGTGTGAACCCCTTTTGGGGAAGCCAGGAGCAAGGAAACAAGGCAAGCGGGTCAAGTCAGGGATCAGAGCAGCCAAAGGATGGAATATTGACATCCCCACTTGCGTGATACACACCTGTCTCACCATGAAATCCGCAACGATCCGGGACCTTCGCAATGCCTTTCCCACCGTGGCCCGGTGGATCGAGGAGGGTGAGTGCGTGGAGATCACCCGCTCGGGCAAGCCGTTCGCGAGGCTGGAACCCATCATTCCGGAAACCACCAAGCCCTTGGTCATGCCGGATTTCCTCGCCCGCATGCGCAAACAATTTCCCCATCAGAACTTTGGAAAGGGACTTTCCACCGTGGTGGATTACGACCGCGCCGACCGATGAATGCCTACGCGGATACCGGATTTATTGTCACCCTCTACAAAGAGGAGGCCACCAGTGCCAGCGCCATCGCGCTGATGGCCAGCCAGACGGCTGCGGTCTGTTTGTCGCAGCTTGGCGAACTCGAGTTCCGCAACGCGCTGCATCTGGCGGTGTTCCGAGGCGAACTCTCGGCTGACGATGCGGCTCCCATGCAAAGCCTGTTCAAGGAGGACGTGGCGAACGGGATTTTCACCATCATTCCGATTCCAGCCAGCACGCTGTTTGCGAAGG
>CAZDYB010000475.1:3009-4052 GCA_964509045.1 uncultured Akkermansia sp. | reverse complement strand
GACATCGCCGACCAGACCAACGTGCCCCGGCTCGACCGGCACGCTCGACCCATCCGCCTCGACACCCGTCAGGCGGAGTCCGACGGACCATCCGGCAAGATCGGCCGCGGCCCGGGGATCCTGTTCAGCCACCAACCCCGGCTCGGCCTGCGAACGGACGGTCACGCCCCCGGCATCAATGGCGGCGGCCAAGCGTTGGTTCGGGTTGCGGACCTCGTAGCCCGGGCTCCCGGCAGCCCCGGTCCCCGGGACAAACCGGTACTCGGGTGATGGCAGCGGTCCGCCCTGACGCCAGGCACCCGACAGATGCCGCTCGATCTTCCGGCGGGGATCCATTCCGGCTCCCACTGCCTCGGTTCCCATGGCCGATGGCGCGGACATCAGTCGCGTCAGCTGTCCAAAAGCCGCCTTGCGACCCGCATCCATCCACACACCCGCATCCGTCCCCTGCGCCGAGGCGACGCCGTCGGGTTGGACCGGATCTCCGACCGGGGTCATCCGGTCTGCCGTCGGGACTGCGGCACTCGGAAGTGGCGAGACCTCCGGCGTGGCGACCCGGGGCGCTTCCGGCGGGTTGGCCTGGGTCGAAGTCCTGCGGAGGGCGGGAATGAGCACGACGGCCAACCCGAGGGCGGCGAGGGTCAGCGTGGCAGCGATGCGGCGAACGACAGGTTTCATGGCGATCCAAGAGGGCCGGCACGTGCGTCGCACCAGGTCCCCGTGGGACAGATCGCAGCGCGCCCCCGGATCTTTCAGGGAATCGTCCGGACCCCTTCCCCTTCACTCCGCCGTGAGCGCCACCAACCAGGGCGATGTCCCGGGGCGCTCGGCCACGAGGTCGATGTGGCTCACCTCCGCTTCGGGATGGGGGTTCTCCCAGCTGCACCGGAACAGGCGGATGAATCCGGCGGAGTGGCGACTCCGGGGGTTCTGCCCGCGCCAGACCACCGACGCCCCCGGCACCTCATTCGGCAGGTGTTCGAGTTCCCAATAGTCGCTCACATCCACGTTGTACCGGATCGGCACCTCGACCGACCGGCCAT
>CAZDYB010000475.1:0-2999 GCA_964509045.1 uncultured Akkermansia sp. | reverse complement strand
GACGATAGTGCCCGATCCGATCCCCGGTCCGGACCTCGAGGCTGTCGCCGGACGCCATCTGCAGGAAGTGCAACCGGTCCACGCGGCGGCCGATGCGGATGCCCTCGACCCGCGAGACTTCCGCCAGGAGGCGCTGCCCGGGCCGGGGAGCCTGGCCCGTGACCGTCCCCCGCACATCGAAGCCGGTCCCGCCCAGGCGCTGCCATCCGGTGGGCACCTCGCGCAGGTCATTGGCCTGGTCGGGCGGGGCATGATCCCACCCAAGCCCCGCGTTGAAGTAGGCCGACAAGTCGATGGCGCCGTCCGGGGTGGCGGAATCGCGCCCGGGAACGCCGAGAAGGGCCAGGTTTTCCCGGCCCGCCTCGTCGATGCGGCCCATCCGGCGAAGGAGTTCGATCCGGTGGCGCCGGATTGTCGGACGCAGCCACCAGCCGATCTCCTCCCGGGCCGCCGCGAGTTCCTCCGCCCGCGAACAGGCTTCCCAAGCCGCCTCGAGTCGACCTCCGCGCAGCAACTCCCGGGAGACCTCATGCCAGGTCGGCGCATCCGTCCCGGCGAGGGACCGGTAATCCCCTCCCTCCGCCGCCGCGATCTCGGCGAAGGACGGGGCGAAGTGGAGGGAGATGACGGCATTGGTTCCGTTGTGCCGATAGGTGGCCATCGCGCGGCCGTCGGGGGAGAACTCCACCTGGTACATGTCCCGGTCCTCCGTGGCGGCGGGAAACCGGATCAACTCCCGCATGGAACCCACATGCCACAGGCGGGTGGTGTGGTCGTCGGCAATGCTGGCGATCGTCCGACCATCCGGGCTGAAGGCGACGAGGCTCCCCTTCCGGGTGTGTCCCCGCAGCACACCCACCGTCCGGCCCTCGGGCAGGGTCTTGAGCGTGATGTCCCCTTCGGAAAGGGCCAGCAGGCGGCCATCCGGCGAAACCGCCGAGCAGGCCAGATAAACGGGAACAGTCAGGTTCAGGACGGGCTTGGGCCCGTCCACCTCGACCCGCTGGATCTGCATCCGGTCGTGGGTCTGGGTCACCAGATGGTCGCCCGCCGTCGTGGGGAAGAGGCTGAGATCGCCGTTGTTTCCGGCTACCTCCCATTTCAGGGCGCCGGTGGAGACATCGGAGACGACAACCACCATCCCCACGGCCGCATTGGTCACCACGGTGGCCACAATCCCCCCTGGGAACCTTGCAGCGCAGCGTTCCATCCCGCCGGTCCCAGACCTCCAGCTCACGGTCGTCGTGGTTCCAAAGCCCGTGAAGGCGCCCATCCATCGACAGGCTGTGCAGCTTGTTCCCGACCCCGAAGCCAACCCGGATTCCGGGAGGAGGACTGGGGGTGAGCGTGGAATCCGACGGGTCGAACAGCATGGAATGCGAGACCAGTTGTCGGCGGGCCAGAACAACAAGCCGCCCGCCGGGGTCGAAGCCTTGGGGCCAGAGGCCGGGAGGCAGGAGTTCCGGCCGCTGCCGCCCCTGGACGTTCCAGATCTTGACCATCGACTCCGAGATTCCCAAGGACGCGAGCCGGGTTCCATCGGGAGAGAAGCAGATGTCCACGACCTCGTCCGCCTGGCCCCGGAAGGTGTGGACCCGTTCCCCGGTGTCGACCTGCCACAGCTTGATGGTCTGGTCCGGACTGGCGGTGGCCAGCCATTGGCCGTCAGGGGAAAACCGGGCGGAGAAGATGTGGTCCGAGTGACCGGAAAGGATCCGCAGTTCGCAGTCTTCGACGAGATCCCAAAGCTGCACGCCATAGCCCTCGGGACTGGGCAGGGCGAGGATCCGGTTGTCGGGCGACAGCGCCAGGAATGGCCGGGAGGTGCTGCTCTCGGGAAGCTTCTCCGGGAGGACCCGCGTCTCCTCCAATTCCGGGCAGCTCAACAGGCGGACGGTGGCTCCCGTGAGCACCGCCACCTGCCGCGGATCTCCGCCAAAGGCGACCTGCAGGTAGAGATCCCGCGAGTGGCTGAAGCTGCCCGAGATGGGAAACGTCGCCGTGTGGAGGATGGTCCATGTCGCCGTATCCCAAGCCACCAGCTCCCGGGGGGCGTTCCATCGATCGGGCCGCCACCGGCCCCGGCCGGTGAGCAGGAAACGTCCGTCAGGCGAGAACACGGCGGGGGCGATCGCGTTGGTGAGGCGACGGATCTCCCGGAACGAATGGGGATCCCAGAGGCGGACGTCGCTGCCCGATCCGACGGCGAGGAGCCGTCCATCGGGCGAGTAGGCGACGGACATCATGGCGTTGGTGTCCGGGAGCGTCGCCACCACCCGGCGGAGCGGGATGTCGATCAGCCGGATTCCGCCGGCTTCGAATCCTCCGACCACCACCTGCCGGCCGTCGGGAGACATCGCCAGCACCCGGGAACTCGACCCGGATCCGGGAAGGGTCAGCAGTTCCTCGCTCCGGGTTCGTTGCCAGAGGTAACGCCACTCGAATCCCCGGAGGTCGGTCTCGCCCGGCCCGGGGATGTGCTCGTTCAACAGGCTGCGGGCGAGTCGCAGGTTGTCGTCCTGCAGCGCCTGGAACGCGAGGTTGATGTCGGCCGCATACAACCGTTCCCGCGCCGTCAGCTCGCTGTCCCGGGCGCGCCGGGCAAGGTCGAGGTTGTCCTCGGCCAGTTCCGTCACCCGGGCGGTCCGCCGGGCCTGCCATCCCCAGCCGGTCGCGATGACGACCGCCAGCGCCGTCACCATCGCCCCCGCCCGCTGGACGAACCGCAGCCGGCCCGCCAGCCGACGCTGTCGCGCCACCGAGCCCCCGCTCTGCAACAGCGCCAGGTCGGCGTGCAGCTCCGCCGCCGTCTGGTAGCGCTGCTTCACGTCCGGGGCGCACGCCCGCACCAGCACCTCGTTCAACTCCGCCAAGGCCCCCCGGTCCGGCAGCGCCTCCACGCTCGACGGCAGGTCCGGAAACTGCTGCCGGTCGTTCCCCGTCGCGATCTCATACAGCACCTTTCCCAGGCTGAAGAGATCCGCCTGCACCGTCCCCGG
>CAZDYB010000474.1:0-4056 GCA_964509045.1 uncultured Akkermansia sp. | reverse complement strand
TTGGATGAATTGTACGTCGAGTTGAGTGCGGCAACGGACCAGCGACCCGGCGTGGTGGGCAAGCGCGAGTCGAGAGCCTGGAGTGCAGCAGATCCGACGACACCGGATCACCTGCGGCGTTGGCGTCTGGCGATTGATGGCCAGCGTATTTCCCCGGCCACCTTGTTGAGTCGGGCGCGATTGAGCCCTGCGGTGGTGTTTGGGGATCCGGGTTCGGGCAAGTCCACACTTAGCCAGTTTCTTCTCCATTCCGTGAGCCGCGGATTGGTGGATCCATCGCGATCCCTCGGCATTCGAGCTCTTCCATTCCGAATCGCCCTGCGGGAATTTGGCAAGGTGGCCTCGCCCGAGGATTGTTCAATCCTTCGGTATTTGGTCCGCCGCCAGTTGCTGGCGCCGGAGGACACCGTTGGAGATTGGGTTGCTTTCCTCAGCCATCTGGCCAGTGACCGGAAGCCTTCGAGATTGCTTTTGCTCTTCGATGGAATCGACGAACTCACGCCCAATTCGCCGATCTTTGGGAAGATGGACCGGCACTGGGAGGACATCACCTCGATCGCGAGTCTGGTGTTCACTTCCCGGCGAGCGGGTTTCCATCCACCGGTGCGGGCTTACGGTGCCTTCGAGTTGGTCAATCTCTCCGATATTTCAATCCAGGAAATGATTGGGAATTGGTTTCGGGTTGTTCAACGTCGCGAACCCGGGTTCGTTCAGAGTTTTACCTCTTGGGTGTTCGCCGATCCCCGCCGACAGGAAATGGCGGGGAATCCCTGTCTGCTGGCCTTGCTCTGCTATCTCAATCAGGACCGTGAGGAGGGGGAGTTCCTCCAAGCCACATCCCGGGCGCAGCTCTACGAGTTGGCGGTTAAGAAACTGTCGTTCGATGCATCCACCGATGGGTTGGAGCACCCCGAGCGTTCTCTCGATTTGTTGGCGTCGTTTGCGCTCAGTCGCTACTCCGGTGCGAGTTCCGGTTCCAACCCCGCCGCCCTTTTTCACAGGCAACAGGCCATCCGCTTCCTCGAGAAGGACTCCCGGAGCAGGTCAAGGCCGCGATTGGAGCCTTCGCATGTTCTCCGGGAATGGAGGCAGATGCGTCTGGTGGCGAAGTGGGATCTGGGTGCGTGGCACCACTTCATCCACCTGACGTTCCAGGAGTACTTCGCTGCCAAAGCCCTGCTGGATTGCTCGCGGAAGGCCGTTAAGCAGTTGCTGAAGCAGCACGCGTTCAACCCCTATTGGCGCGAGGTCTGGCGGTTTTATGCTGGAATGTGCAATGGGTTGGGCCAGGACGGGGACGACCGCTTCAGCGATCTGGTGCGGGCCATCGGCGAGCCCGGGGACGTGTTCGGCGAGGTCGCCTTTCACGTGGCACCGCTTTGCGCTGAGTTTGAACTGACGGAAACTACCCAACTCCTTGGTCACGACCTCAAGTCCCGCTTGTTTGATGCCATCCGCACGCGGCATCGGCTGTCCATGAAGTCGCTCCAGGCGGTGCGTGAGGGCCTGGATTCAGCCGATCTGCGCGAGTTGCAGGAATCACGCACGATTGCTGATCCACTTCTGGTGGCGCGTGTCCGAGCCGTGGTGGAGTTGGATCCGGCGTACTTCCTGGATTGGGTGCGTCGGACCATCGACGATTCCACCCTGTTCAGGGAACAGAAGGGGAAGGCATCCGAGGAAGCTCGTCTTGACGTCCTGCTGGCGGTCCTTTTCCTGAACTGCATCTACCATCCTGATGCTCTGGCCTATCAAGGGGAGTTGATCCTGCGCGAGGCCGCAACCGGCAAGGCTCGTTCGGCCTGGCCTCCGCTGGGGCCATGCCTGAGCACAGGTCGGAACGAGAGCCTCTGCGGAGTCCTTGAAGGGTTGGGTTTGGCCAAGCTCAGCGGATTCCAGCAACGGCGTGTACTGAGCTACCTGAAGTGTACGCGGAGCAAGCGGGCCATCGCCTGTATTCTGCGCATCGCGGACGCCGCTGATCCAACGACCCGGGAAGGCATTGGCCTCCAGTTCCACTGTCTCGCCGCACTGTGCGGATTGCAGGACCCAGGTGCCGTGGGATTGGCGCGATCCATGTGGAAGCAGCCCTTCTTCCGGGAGAACATGCTCGAAGATGCGTGTCAGGTCCTGATCGAGGTGAAGACGCCCGAGGCCGCCGAGTTGCTGAAGGATTGGCTGGTCTCCGGAGCCTTGGACCCCACCAAACTTCCATACCAGCACCTGCTGGAGACCCTCAAGGAATGGCGGGAACTCCCGGTTCCCGAAAGTGTCTACGCGATGCTCGATGATCCGAAGACCCCGTTGCACGTGCAGATTTCCTTGTGGGAATTGGTACTGGCACGGGATGGCGTGCTTGGCGTGACCCGCTTGCACAAGAAGATGCGGGATTTGGGAGGCAAACAACGGTTAGCGGAACTCGATTGGCACCGCTTGGGCGGCCTCGCCCAAGCGCTGCTGCGCAGCCGTATTCCCCGGTTTGAGGTCATTGAGTGGCTCGCAGGTCGGGTACCCCGGAAATTCACTCTGGAGTACGAGCGATTGTGGGGCGTCGTCATCGAGTTGCGCGTGATCGATAGCCAATCGCTGGCTTCGGAGCGGTGGTTGATTTCGACGGGCATTCCGCTGGTGAAGCGGGAGTTGCTGGAACGATCCGCTCGTGGGGAAGCGCTGCCCTGGACCTGGCTGGGATGCTGGTTGGGGGCGTCCGTCACCGTGCTGACAGCCCTGCGTGGGGTTCTCCTGGAATTGTGGAAGTCGTTGGAGCCCGATGTCGCGGCTGAACTCTTTCACCACTTCCATGACCATCCCCGCCTGGTGCCCCTGCCTGTGGCGCGGGCGCTTTTCGCTTCGGAGTCGGAGGAGCTTCGGCGGGTAGGAATGGAGTTGTTGCTGGAACTGGATCCCGGGCTGCTCATGAGCCAACGCAAGGCATCCGATGTGGAAGAACTCCTCCGCGAGACCTCCGCCAACAGCGGCGTCCTGTTCTTCCAGGATCGTCTCTACAACCCCCGGGTTCCGGGCTACGTGGAGTATTCGAAAGACTGAGCGGCAACGCTGGTGCAACCCGGATAGCGAGAGTTGGTGATGAGTGTGGGCCTGCCCGTCGGGGAAGTTTCGCCTTGGCGGCGTTCTTTGCTAAAGCGCTCTGGCTGAATGGTTCCCCGTACAAATGTCGGATTCACCACCCCTAGTTGTTAAAGTAGTGGTAATGGATATTCGGATAGGACTCTTGAAAGTCGTGCCAGGTTTCCTCTGTCGTCGATGGGTCGCGATGGGAATCGCGTGGGGCAGGAGCGGGTCGAAACATGCGCTTCGAGGTGAACCCGTCGGGCCCGAGAACGCTGTCGCGTGCCCCGATTCCCCGCACCTGCTGCGCCGGTGGTACCTTCGCCGAGTTCTGCGAAGTGTACGAGGTCGAGCCCGAATTTGCTGAACGGATCCGAACCGAGTTCGATCGGATGTTGTCTGTCGCGATGGGGACATCAGGTTGAAGCACAAATCCTCGTGCGGAGAACGCGGTCCGGAAGGTAAACTGTCTGCACCATGGCAACGGCAACGCAAATCAAGGCTCTACTCCAGAGCCACGGTTCCGGGGACGACGAGCGGTTCTACGCCATCGCCCTTCAGGTCGCCGCTGCCGAAGCGCGCCGGGGGCATGCAGCCGTTGCGCACGAAATCCAGAAACTCGTGGATCAGGCCAAGCAGCGGCGCGAGACGCCCAGGGTGGCCCCTTCCATCTTCCATGTCGCCCAGCCGATCGGGGAAGCTGCCGAGTTGCTGGAGGAGGTTCAGACCGGCTCCAAGGTTTCAGATCTGATTCTTGCCGATTCGGTCCGGGAGCGGATTCATCGGATTGTTGAAGAGCAGCAGAATCTCTCTCGCCTCAAGGAGCATGGCCTTCGTCCCCGACAACGGCTTCTGTTCACCGGGCCGCCTGGTTGCGGTAAGACCATGACTGCCTCGGCGCTGGCGGGGGAACTATTCCTGCCCCTCTTCGTCGTCCGGTTGGATGCCCTGATCACCCGGTACCTCGGTGAATCCCTGGCCAAGTTG
>CAZDYB010000473.1:0-4056 GCA_964509045.1 uncultured Akkermansia sp. | reverse complement strand
AGACGTCACCACGCTGACCAGACCCGGTCGTGCCCGCAGCGCCGCACGTGCCGCCAATACCGCCGCCCCGGCATACCCCGGACTCCCCGCCATCACCACCACATGCCCAAAATCCCCCTTGTGGGATCCCGCCGCCCGTGCCGGCAAACCCGATGACAACTCCTCGCCCCGTCCCCACCACCCGATGACCCCGCCCATTCCTTCGTGCCACGGGATCAACCCCACTTCCCCGGAAACTTCCAGACGCCCCACCCAGCACGCTGCGCCGTCCTCCAGCAATCCACGCTTCGGCGCTCCCACCGTCCAGGTCACCGACGCCGCCAACGCCGCACCACGCACCTCACCGGTATCCGCATCCAACCCCGACGGAACATCCACCGCCAACACTCGACACCCCGATTCCCCAATCACACGGATCAACCGGATCCAATCCGGCCCCAGATCCCGGTTGAGTCCGATGCCGAACAATCCGTCGACCACCAATCCCGGCCGACTCGCCAACGCCTCCATCACATCCGGCAGATCCGCCACCGGATCGCGCACCGTCAGGTAGGCGAACGGGCGATCCTCCAGATGCGCCGTGGCCTCCCGGACATCGTCCCCGTTGTGTCCCATCCCACCCAACAACAACAGATTGTCGTCGGCCCGCGTCTCGCGCCGGATCCGCGCAGCCAACGCCTTCCCCACCTGGCCGATCACCGTCTCAGGCCGGATCCCCGCATCCCAGGTCGCCTGCTCCCACGCCCGCATCCCCGCCACGCTCAGGATCGGCACCCGACAATTCGCCTTCATCAACTTCAATCCTGACCCCGGTCAGGCCACGTTCAATTCCCGCCGGATGCCGAACTTTTCCACCCGCTTGCGAAGCGTGGCGCGGGTGATGCCCAGCAGTTTCGCGGCCTGCACCTGATTCCCACTGGTCTCGCGCAACGCCTGGATCACCAACTCCCGCTCCACCGCCGGCAAGACCCGCAACTTCGGATCCGCCCGCGCATAGCGGAACAGGATCTGCGCCATCTCCGGAATCGTGGGCGGCTCCAAACGCGCCACCGGCTGCGCCGGCACACCCGGACCGGCCGCCACAGCAGGCACCCCCACCCCTCCCACCGCCGCCGGCGAAACCAAGGGTGCCGGAACCAGATTCGACGGCGCCGACACCTGCCGGACCAGGGTGGTGACTTCGGTCGGCAAATCGCTGAACAGGATCGCCGGCCCCTTGGCCACCACGGTGGCGCGGCGGATGATGTTTTCGAGTTCGCGCACGTTGCCCGGCCAGTGATAGGCCTCGAGCGCCGCCACCGCATTCGGACTGATGCTCTTCGGCGACCCGGCCCCAGCCAGTTTCCGCAGGAAGTAATCCACCAGCAACCGCACGTCGTCGCGCCGTTCCCGCAACGGTGGCATCTGGATCCGCACCACGTTCAACCGATAGAACAGGTCCTCCCGGAACTGCCGGTTCGCCACCGCGTCTTCCAAAGGCTTGTTCGTCGCCGCGATGATCCGGACATCCGATCGGATCGCTGAGTTTCCACCCACACGCTCAAACGTCCCGTTCTGCAACACCCGCAGGATCTTGGTCTGGGTCGCCGGGGTCATGTCCCCGATCTCATCCAGGAACAGGGTTCCTCCATGGCATTGCTCGAACTTGCCGATCCGCTGCTGGGTCGCTCCCGTGAAGGATCCCTTTTCGTGACCAAACAACTCGCTCTCCAGCAGGTTCTCGGGGATGGCCGCGCAATTGATCGCCAGGAACGGTTGCTGGCTTCGCCGACTGTTGTGGTAGATCGCACGCGCCACCAGTTCCTTGCCCGTCCCGCTCTCCCCCGTGATCAACACCGTCGCATCCGTCAATGCCACCTGCCCGATCAACTTGAACACCGACTGCATCGGCTCGGATCGCCCGATCACCCCGAGATCGTAGTCCTGCTGATCCATCTGCGGCGACACCGACACCGTCTGTCGCATGTCGCGCGATGCCTTCAATGCATCCCCCACCAACTGCTTCAGCCGGGGGACATCGAACGGCTTCAGCATGTAATCGAAAGCCCCAAGCTTCATGGCCTCGATCGCCGTCTGGGTCGTCCCGTACGCGGTCATCAGGATCACCGGCAGTTTGGGATCCAGCTGGCGGATGCGTCGAAGCGTCTCCAGCCCGTTGATCCCGGCCATCCGGATATCCGTGATCACCAGGTCGGGCCGGACCTGCGAGATCAATTTGAGGCCCTCTTCTCCACTCGACGCGGTGTGCAGCTCCAGCTCGGGCGAATCAAAGATCCGCCGGAACGAGTACTGGACGTCCACCTCATCATCTATCAGCAAAAGCTTGTCCATGGATTGTCGCCCGCCAGCAACCGGCCGGCGGACCCCGCCAGTTAAGACCAGCCACCCGGCATCGCAAGCCCCCATTCTGCCGGACCCCCAGTTCGCAGCGGGCAGGCTCGAAGCTCTCGCACGTTCACCAACAGGTTGCCACCCCCCTCCCAGGACTCAGCCTATCCCGTCGGATTCCAGGCCGGCACCGATCCCCGCCACCCGGCAAACCATCAAGCCCTCACCATTCGCCCCATCCCTCCACCCCTCCGGGACCCCCCAACCTTTTGTTGCACCTGCCACAAAAGGTTCGATGCCCACCCGCCTCCATCGCCTCTCCATCCATCGGATCCAGGTCACCGTTCTCCGTTCCCAATCCTCAATCCTGACCCCGCAACACCGCATCGAATTCCTTCAGATCCAGATACCCGTCCCCATCCGAATCAAACCGTCCCAGCACCGCATCCCCACCCCGCCACGCCTTCAACTCCGCCTCATTGATCCGCCCATCCGAATCGAGATCTCGACGCTGAAACAACTGGCGCAGGGCCTGGGACAACTGTTCTTCCACCGGCTCCGCCGCCACCGCCGGCACAGCCGCCAACCGCGGGCGCAACCCCCGCGTCGCCTCGGCAAAGGGCGATCCGGCGAACTCCGCCTGCAACCGATCCAGGTAGGCATCCCGTCGCACCGGTAGGTTCAATCCCGCCGCATCGTGGGCGAAGGCCAGCAGGAACATGGATTCCGCCGAAGCCGGCGCATCCTCCAGCAACTCCACCACCTTCGCCGCATCCCCGGAAAAGAAAGCCAACACCGCACGTTCCCTCACCGGCAACGCAGCCAGCTTCTCCCCCAGTTCCTCCGCAGAAACCTCGTCCACCTTCCATCGCGACGACGGAATCGCCATCAGCGGCCGCTTGTCCGCCATCAACACCGGCGCCGCCGTCGGCACCCGCCGGATGTCTGTCCCGATCCACAACCGCTGCTCATCCACCGCCATCGATGTCACCGGCAACGGCACCGAAAAATGTCCCACCCAACGTCGGGTGGTGGGATGCCACAACAGGATCCGGCTCATGCCGCCCGCCGGGCCCGCCCCGTCTTCCCACGTGGCCACCCACAGATAAGGCCCGTCCACCGCCAACGCCCGGACTCCACCGGTCAACCGCGTCGTCGGAGTCACGGGATCCAGTCGCACATCCCGTTCCGCAGCGATCCGCGCCAACCGCCCCCGCTGCCGCATCCGTTCCCGGATACCCTCTGCCTGACGCAACCGTGCCGCATCATAAGCCGCCCCCGTCACCCGATACCCCGCCGGCGCCGTCACTCCCGTTCCCCCCGTCACCGTCACCCTCCGCGGCACCAACCGGTGCTCCGCCGAACCTGTCTCTGCCACCACGAAGTGCAGACCGGAGTCGCTCCCCAGCCAGAATCCTCCATCGCCATCCCCCGCCGCACATCGCCACGCCAACGGTTCCACTCCCGCCAACCCCGCCCATTGCTCCGTCGTCACCGGTTCCCATTGCGGCCCCGCATGATGCCGCACCATCAGGCTGTCCTGGGCCATCGCGAGCAGCCAGTCACCCGAACCCGCCATCGTCTCGAACCGGTCCGTGCGCCTCGGATTGATCTGTGCCCGCCCCGGCAACCGGTTCCAGCTCTGGCCATCCGTGTTCAACGAAAACAACAGACCCGAATCCGACAGGCTATACCAACGCCGCCCAGCCCACGCACACGCCACCGGAT
>CAZDYB010000472.1:1156-4087 GCA_964509045.1 uncultured Akkermansia sp. | reverse complement strand
GGCTCTGGAGGTCCTCGATCTCGACCTCGAAACCGTGGCACTCGACCCCGGTGTCATTGACGACGTCGAAGTTGTTGATCGATCCGTAGGCGGTACTGGCCTGCGTCGGGCATGCGCAGCCCAAGGCTACGGCGACGGCAAGGGAAAGGAGGCCTGTGACCAAGCTCCATCGGGGTGGAGTAGGATGGGGGAAGGCTTTCACATTCCAGACCGTGGGACGGGTGGGCTGACCCAGCCACAACGAGTCTTGCCAAGAATCGACCGTTTCTTGGTGAAATGGGTAAGGGAAGGGGAAGCGGGCAATGGGGTCGCATCTAAATATTTGACTATTGGGGGCCCGACGCCCGAACGTCCCCTCCATGGCCCGTCCCTTGCGTCTTCTGGCTCCCGATGCCTGGCATCATGTCGTCAATCGTGGCAATCGGCGGGAGCGGATCTTCCGCACCGATGAGGATCGCCGTCGTTTTCTCGGGTGCCTTTCGGAGTTCCCGGAACGGTTCCGGATCGAGGTCCACGCCTTTGTCCTGATGGACAATCATTATCATCTGCTGCTGCGCCCGCGGGAACGGAACCTCAGCCGGGCCATCCAGTGGTTGCAGTTGTCGTATGCCGTGCGGTTCAACTGGGCGCATGGCATGTCCGGGCATGTGTTTCAGGGCCGGTTCAAGGGCTTGGTGATCCAGAACCAGGAGGATGTGGCGGAGGTTGCCCGCTATCTGCATCTGAATCCTGTCCGAACGGCTGGGCTTGGGCTGGGCAAGCCGGAACAGGGACGGGCGAAGGTGGCCGCGATTCCGGATCCCGGCGCAGGGTTGGTGGCGCGCCGATTGGAGGCGTTGGATTCCTACCCGTGGAGCTCATGGCAGGTGTATGGCGGTCGGGAGCCTGAGCCGGGTTGGCTTGAAACCGGGTTCGTCCGGCGGGCCAGTGGCGGTCGGAGTCGGAAGGAACAGGCTGCGGCATTGCGGGCCTACACGGAGGCTCCCCTCCGGCAGGGGAGGCTCGACAATCCGTGGGAGCGGGTGGTCGGAGGTGTGGTTCTCGGGGACGCCGCCCATGCGAAGCAGCTGCTGGCCGACGCCCGGGCCGACGCCCGGGTGGACGCCGGGGAGCCGACCGAGGTTCGGACGTTGTCGCGGGGAGGGCGGGTGGATTGGGAGACCCTGGTGAAATGGGCTGAAGAGGAGGCGGAGGTGAAGTGGGAGGAGGCGTTGGAGCGATATGGGGACTGGACCCGGGATGCCGTGTTGTATTTGGCGGTCCGCCATGCCGGATATGGTCTCTCGGAGGTGTACGGGCGGATTCCCGGGCTGAAGTACCAGGCGGGAGCGCAGGCGGTGAGACGCATCGAACAGCGACGCCTGAAGGACCCGGAGTGCGACCGTTTCATCCGACGGCTGGTGAGGCAAATGTCAAAACTGTAGACACGACCCCTTTGCCTGCCTTCACCACTGCGAGCGAATCTCGCCGCTCCTCGCTCAAGGTTCGCCGAAGGCCCAGAGGCGGGCTGCGGAACGGACGTACAGTCGGCCCCGGGACAGCGCTGGCGTCGCCACCACCGGATCCCCCAACGGATTCATCGAGAGCACTTCCAACGTGTCGGAGACCTTCAACACCACTCCGACACCGGGTTGGGTGAAGAGGCAGACCTTGCCTTCCGAACCAATCGGCGAGGCGTAGTTGTCGCCGAGGGCACCGACCCGTTCCTCCTGAAACAGGGCCTTGCCTGTCCCGGCATCGAGACATGTCAACAAGCCCCCGTTGCGGAGCAGGTAGATCCGGCCATCGATCCAGAGCGGTGTGGGGCAATACGGCAGACCGCGGGAATGGGTCCAGTCGACATGGGTGGCAGTCACATCGCCAGACCCGCCAGGGCGCACCGACATCGCCACGTTGCGGGAAGCATCGAAGGCATGGGCTGCGGTCACGTATTCGGTCTTCGACAATCGGCCATCCTTGTCGGCATCCAGGTACGAGAAGTGTTGGCGGGCCGGTCCCGCGGGAGCTTCCTCCCGGGTGAGTTGACCGTCGCCGTTCCCGTCGCCGTCCTGGACCAATCCCTCCCAGGCAGGCATCTGACGGACCCCTGCCCCTGCGGTCCAGCCAGCGACCAGGATCCGGTCACCGGCCGGAATGGGTGAGCTCACCATTTCGTTGGGCAAACCGTTCACATGCCACAGGGATTTCCCGGAGGAGAGATCATAGGCGTCGAGACGCAGGGTACCGGCGACGAGCACCTGTTCGGGCTGGGCGGGAGGCCAGGGCAGGGGCGTTGAGAATCCCCGCAGGGCATGGGGACGTTCGGTGCGCCAACGCTGTTTGCCGGTGTGGAGATCCACCGCCAGCAGATGGGAACCGACATCCTGATCGGAGTTGAGCAGGACCAGATCCCCGGCGATGACCGGCGAGGTTCCGGCTCCGTGCTGGGTGACCGGGACGGGCAAGGGATGTCGCCAAAGCTCGGCGCCATCCCGGTTGAAGCAGGCGAGACCGAACGGTCCGAAATAGACGACCACGGAATCGCCGATGACCGCGGGGGTCGCGGTGGCCGGGCTGCCGAGGCGCGCGCCGCGTTCAATGGTTCCGGGTGGCAACGACCGTCGCCAGAGTTCCCGGCCGTCCCCGGGGTCGAAGGCCAGCACCCAAAGGGAACCGTCTTCGTGCGCGGTGAGGAAAAGGCGGTCATCCGCGATGACGGGTGAGGAATTGCCGGGGGGAACGGGCACGGACCAGAGTTCGTTGGTGCCGGGGCCGAATCGGGTGGGGAAACCGCCGGGAGCAACCCCGGAAGCGTTGGGGCCGCGGAACTGCGGCCAATTGGAGGCGCGCACGGAAGAGAAGGTCCCCAACAGGATCAGGACACAACCCCATGGGATCAGGTGAGAACGGCGCATACCCCATGCAAACCGCGAGGACCGCGGGACGCCAACT
>CAZDYB010000472.1:0-1056 GCA_964509045.1 uncultured Akkermansia sp. | reverse complement strand
GGCACGGATCCCGGGTCGGCGATCCGGTTGCCGGACGGGGCTGCGCCGACACGTGTCGGGGTGTTCACGCGCAAGGATGACCGGGTCGGTTTCACGGCGGATCCCGGGGTGGAGGTAACCCTTCGGGGCAAACCGGTTGATCGGATTGAGTTGAAGTCTGATGTCGACGGATCGGCGGATGCGTTGGAGGTGGGGCGTTTGAAGTTCTGGGTGATTGCCCGGGGAGATCGTCGAGGGATCCGGGTGCGGGATCCCGAGTCGGCGACCCGTCGGGCGTTGAAGGAGATCCCGGTCTTCCGGTACCGCGAGGCATATCGGGTGATGGCCCGCTTTGAGCCGTACCTACCGGAACGGACATTGAGGATTGCGGATGTCACTGGAGGTTCGAGCGATGAGGTCTGCCCGGGCGCATTGGTGTTCCGTCTGGAGGGTCAGGAGTATCGGGTGGACGCCCTGGACGACACCGAGGCGGGCGATCTGTTCGTGATTTTCCGGGATGGCACCTCGGGTCGGCAGACCTATGGCGGAGGCCGGTTCCTGCACGTGAGGAAGCCGATGGGCGGAGGCAGCATCGAGATGGATTTCAATCGCGCCTACAACCCGCCCTGTGCCTTCACCCCCTACGCAACCTGCCCGGTACCTCCGCGCCAGAACTGGTTGGGCGTGGACATCCCGGCGGGGGAAAAGGATCCGCGGATCGGGTAGGGATCCGGCGTGGGGGGGCTTCTGGAGTGAAAAAGGGGTGGGCGAGGCGAGCTCAACTTTCTGTTGCAGGTGCAACACGAAGTTGATGCGAATTCGGAGGTGCGGACAGCTTCGAGCCGCGCTTCCCGGGTCAGCGGGACAACGCTTCCAGCAAGTGACGGGCTTCGCCCCGGGTCATCATCTCGCCCAGACCATCCGGCATCGATGATGGGGCGCGGTCGCGCGACTGGATCTTTGGGAGCGGGATGTGGACCTCGCCTTCGGCCGGCACCATCACGACCACTTCCGTTGCGGATTCGGATCGGATCGAGCCGACGATCGAGTCGCCGTCGGTGAGGGTGAAGAGGACGG
>CAZDYB010000471.1:0-4088 GCA_964509045.1 uncultured Akkermansia sp. | reverse complement strand
CCCCCCGGCCCCGGTCGACCGGTTGAACCCGATCACAAGATACTTGGCCCGACGCCCAACCCCGGTGATCACGACATCCCTCAATCCCGACTGCATCCCATCGACCGTCCCGGGTCGCAAGGGCCGCGGATGAAGGATCGCGACCGCCTGGACCCGTCGACCCGGCAACTGGGTGACCAGATGTCCGCGCAGGATTTCCACCTCAGGCAATTCCGGCATGGGCAACGTTGTGCCGGACTGGCCCGGGATGCCAGTGGGATGGCTGTCCGAAGCCGATGGCATCCCCGCCTTGCCTCATCGCTTGCCTTTTCCCAATGAGGTCCGCAGGGTTGGCCGCGAACTGTTTCGAGCCAACCCCGCGCTTGCGCGGGGCCTTTTGTCTCCACTATGAGCGAACCTCAGGATTTATCTCTGGACCTGGAAAAGGCCTTCCTGCCCGCATGGGCCCAAAAGCCCGCAGACCCCAACCGTTTTGCCCGTTTTGAAGGGCAGGACCGGGGGGGACGCGACGACCGTCAACGCGATGACCGTGGGCCGCGTCGCGGATTCGGCGGCGGTCCAGGCCGGGGTCCCGGCGGTCCGGGCGGCGGAGGCGGCTTCGGACGTGGACCCGGCGGAAATCGCGGTCCCGGTGGCAACCGTCCCCCTTCCGGTCCGGCACCGGGAACTCCCCGTACCGGTTCCACCCCCGGCGGTTCACCCACTCCGGGTCTCAACTGGGACCCCGCTGCGGCACCCCGTGGTGGAGACCGGGGCCCTCGCGGCAACCGCGGCCCGGATCGCGGTCCCGACCGTGGCCCGCGGCGTCGGGACGACTTTGATCGTCGCCCGGAGCCCCTGATTCCGGTGGATTGCACGTTCATTCCCGAGCCGAACGGTGTGACATCCCTCGCCCGCCAGATCCGTCTGAGCTGCCGGGCCTTCCCGTTGTTTGAAGTCGCCGGTCTGGTGATGCAGAAGCCTGACCGCTACGAGACCGTGCTCCGGGTGATCAAGGGCAAGGATGGCCAACCGCAGCAACCGCTGTTCGTGTGTTCGCTGGACGACACCATCTGGTTGAGCGAAGCCGAAGCCCTCAAGCAGACCCTGGCGGCCCATTTCGACACCTTCTATTCCACCGAAAAGACTGCCACCGAGCCACCGAAGGGCACCTACACCTTCGTCGCCCAGTGCGGCATCAGCGGTGAGATCCTCGGCCCGCCCAACTACCACGGGTACCAGGAAAAGCTGCGCAAGCTGCACTCCGAACGCTTCAACCGCATGCCGTTCGAGACCTTCAAGTCCCGGGTGCGCATCGTGAAGGACGAGTCCGTGGTCAAGCAGTGGCTCGAAAGCCAGAGCTTCCGCTTCGAGTACACCACGCTCAACGTCCCCGAACCCCGCCGCCTCACCTCGCGGGAAGAGGTCGAGGAACACTTCCGCGAGACCCACCTGCCCAACGTCATCCGTCAGGTGGACACCGTCGTCGTCCGCAGGGAGACTCAGGCCAAGCTGCCCGCACCCCTCCAGACCCTGGTCCGCGTCGGCATCGATCGCGAACGCCGGTTCCCCATCAAGGTGGCCACCGCCCTGTCCAATGCCTTCGCACAGGCCGGCCTCCAGTTCTTCAAACGCGACAAGACCATCGTCCATGTCGCCGTCGCCCGGCCCCACCATCTGGACCTCGAAAGCCAGGTGGTCTCCGATGGCGTCAAGAAGATCATCTCGCACATCGAGGCCAACCCGAAGATCACCCGCAAGGTGCTCATCGATGCCCTGGCACCCCTGCCGCCCGCATCGCCGGTCGCTCCGACCCCGGTTCCGGATCCCACCGCAGCCCCGGTGACCGAGGCCTCCGCCGAAGGTGCCGCGGCCACGCCTGCGGAACCCGCGGCTGCTCCCGCCCCGGCCGCTCCCACCTCCACACCGGAGCGCGAGGCAGTCCTGACCGACCTCCATTGGCTGCTCCACCAGGGTCATGTCATTGAGTTCGCCAACGGGGTCATCGAACTCGCCAAGAAGCCCGGCGTCCGTCCCGATGGCGCTGCTGCTCCGGATTCCAATGCCCCCGCGGGCCAGCGCAACCAGCCGCGCCAACGGGATCCGAAGCGGGAACGCGCTCCCCGGCAGGATCGCACTCCGTGGTCCCGCAAGCACGGGCTCCTGCCCGTCACCGCACCCGGTTACCCGCCCTACTCACCCCTGCCCCAGATCATCGGACTCTGAGTCGGGACCGTCGGGATCCATCTCGAATCCCTCGAACAGGGCGGCTCCACGAGCCGCCCTTCTTCATTGCCACACCCACTTTCCCCAAATCTTCTTTGGGTGCCGTCGGATTCCGACGCTACCCTCCCCCCATCATGCCGGCCCCTTTTGCATGGCTCTTCATTGCCCTCGGCGTTGCGATCCTCTTCAGCCTCGCCGTGTTCGTTCATGAATGGGGCCACTACTGGGTTGCCCGGAAGGCAGGGCTCAAGATCGACGGTTTTTCCATCGGCTTCGGCCCAAGAATCTTCGGCTGGACCGATAAACATGGGGTCGAATGGGCGCTTCGCTGGCTTCCCCTCGGCGGATTTGTCCGCCTGCCCCAGATGGTGACCGCCGAAGCCCTCGAAGGCCGGTCCCACTCCTCGGTCACTCCCATCTCCCCCGGCATCAAGATCGCTGTCGCCGTCGCTGGCCCCCTGATGAACATCGCCTTCGCATTCCTGCTCGCGACGGTGGTCTGGTGGGTCGGCCTCCCCGTCGCCCTCAACCACACCATCATCGGTTACGTCCCCGCCGATGGCGTCGAATCCACCCTCAACATCAAGGAAGGTGACCGGATCCTCACGGTCGATGGTCGCAAGGTCCGCAATTGGGAGGAGATCCAGACCACCGCCGCCCTCGCCCTCACCAATGTCCTGGAAGTCTCCATCCAGCATGTCGACGGCCGGAAAGGCACCTACGCCATCCCCACCGAGTATCACGAGTCCATCAAACTCAAGTTCCTCCGCTTCGGTCCGCGGGATCATCCGGCCGTCAAATCCATCAACCCGGATTCCCCCGCCCTCGCCGCAGGTCTGCGCGAAGGCGACGAAATGATCTCCTTCGAGGGCATCCAACTCGTCGGACAACGTCAGTTGGTCGACATGATCCAGCGGCGGCCCGGTCAGGAATGCGTGCTGGAGGTCCTTCGCGACGGTCAACGCCTCCAGATCCGGGTGACTCCCTACCTCGATCCCAAGGACAACGTCGGTCGCATCGGGGTCATGCTGGGGACTTCCGAGCGTCTCACCTACACCGTCCAACGCCCCGGCCCCACACCGTGGGATCAGGTCAGTGGCACCGTCATCCGCATGGGCGACTTCCTCCAGGCCCTCGTACACCCCAAGGAATCCAATGTCGGTGTCGAAAACCTGAATGGTCCGGTCCGGATCTTCACCATGCTGGCATCCGAGATGCGGGTGGACCTCCGGCGCGCCCTGGCCTTGATGGTCGTGCTGAACGTCAACCTCGCCCTCCTCAACCTCCTGCCCCTGCCCGTCCTCGACGGCGGACACATCACCCTGTCCATCCTCGAACTCATCACCCGTCGCAAGGTCCCCCCCAAGCTCTACGAAGGGGTCACCATCGCCTTCACCCTCCTGCTCATCAGCTTCATGCTCTTCGTCACCTTCAATGACGTGCGGGGTCTAGCCCCGCTCCGAAGCGTCCTGAAACAGGATACCGTGGTGCAACCCGCGCCCGTCCCGGCACCCAGCCCGGTTCCAACCCCCGCCCCGGCTCCGTAACCCTGGAAACAGGAGGGCCGGAACGGGTCTGGCCGCAGCCCATCCATCGACTCGCGGCCACACGTCAGGCCCGCCCCAACAACTCGTCCGCCTTGGCCCCGATCCGATCCGCCCGCATCAACGATTCCCCCACCAGGATTGCCCCGGCCCCGCACGCCTTCAACCGAAGCACATCCGCCCGGGTCTCGATCCCACTCTCCGCCACCAACAACCGGTCCGGACCCATCTCCGCCTGACGCATGCGCGTCGCCAGGCGTTCCGTCGTTCCCAGATCCACCCGGAACGTCTTCAGGTCCCGGTTGTTCACTCCCACCAGTCGCGCACCCACCCGCAATG
>CAZDYB010000470.1:1189-4090 GCA_964509045.1 uncultured Akkermansia sp. | reverse complement strand
CGCCCGCCCGGGCTGCCGGCTGAAACGCCTTCGGCGTAGGGATCACACCGTTGTCTCGGAGATTCGGAAGTACCCGGGTTGAGGTGGGAGAATCAAGAAAAGGGTGGTTTGGGACAGGCGCCAGGTAGCGGGCGGGGGCGCGGGTCTGGGCAAGGCTCAGGTCCGGATCTCGAACAGGGCGTTGGCGAAGTCGCGGGCGTTGAAGGGTTGGAGGTCATCGGGTTGTTCGCCGACGCCGATGAACTTCACCGGGATGCCGAGTTCGCGTTGGATGGCGACGACGACACCGCCCTTGGAGGTGCCATCGAGCTTGGTGATGACGAGGCCGGTGAGCTTGCAGATCTTGTTGAACTCACGGGCCTGGTTGATGGCGTTCTGACCGGAAGAACCGTCGAGGACGAGGAGCACTTCGTGGGGAGCGCCGGGGAGGCGTCGATCCATGACCCGATGCACCTTGGCCAATTCCTGCATGAGGTTGTGCTTGGTGTGGAGGCGGCCGGCGGTATCGATGAACAGGTAGGATGCGTTTCGGGAAAGCGCGGCGGTGATGGCGTCGTGGGCGACGGCGGCGGGGTCGGCCTGGTAGGCACCGGCGATGACGGGAATGTCGAGGCGTTGTCCCCAGAGCTTGAGTTGTTCGATGGCGGCGGCACGGAAGGTATCGCAGGCAGCGAGCACGGCGATGCCGCCCTGGCCCTTGATGAGGTGGGCGAGTTTGGCGGAGGTGGTGGTCTTGCCGGTGCCATTGACACCGACGAGGGAGACGACAGTCGGGCCATCGGGGCGGCGCAGCAGGGATGAATCCACGGTGGAGAGTGACTTCTCCACCTCGCGGGCAGCGATATCGAAGACATCGAGTCCGGACCTGCCCTGGGACTCATAGGCAACCCGGACGGCGGCGATGATCTGTTGGGTGACTGGCAGGCCAAGGTCAGCCCCGAGGAGGGCGGATTCGAGTTCGGTGAGGGAGGTGCCGGTCAGGCGAGGGGAGCGCGTGACGATGCGCTGGATCTCGTGACTGAGGGCGGAGGTGGTCCGGGTAATGGCGGACTTCAGCTTGTCGAAGAATCCCATGATGCGAATGGGTCAGGAAACGGGGGTGGAAGGCGAGGGACGACGCGCGTGCAGGGCCTCGACCTGGGCATAGGGAAGGTGGATGGATCCGATCAGGGGCTCGCCCTTGGCCATGCCATGGCAATCCGAGCCACCGGTGGCGACCAGATTGTTCTGGGCGGCGACGCGCGCGTAGTGTTCACAGGCACCGGGTGAGTGGCGGGTATGCCAGCATTCGATGCCATCGATGCCGGCTTCGAGCAGATGTGGAATGAGACCGTCGTTGCGGTAGAGACCTGGATGGGCAAGGACGGCGGTTCCACGGGCGTCATGGATGAGACGGACGGCATCGGCAGCGGACATCCGGGCCTTGGGGACCCATCCGACGCGACCCTTCTTGAGGAATCGGTCGAAGGCGTGGTCGTAATCATTGGCGTGGCCGGCGTCGACGAGCGCCCGGGCCATGTGGGGACGCCCCGGGGCGGCACAATTGGCGGCGGCAAGGACGTCCTCGACCTGAAGGCGGAACCCGGCGGAATTGAGTCGGGCCACCATCTCATGGATGCGTTTCTGTCGGACCGACTGGAACCGCTGCAGTTCGGAGAGCAGGGGAGCCGACGCGGTGTCGAGCCAGTACCCGAGGATGTGTACTTCCTGACCCTGGACATCCGCGGTGAGTTCGGCGCCTGGAATGAACTCGATGCCGCGGCTGTCGCAGGCCGCCTGCATCCGGGAACAGCCTTCGACGGTGTCGTGATCGGTCAGGGCAATGGCGGAGAGGCGATGATCCTGGGCGTGGCTGGCGAGTTCCTCTGGAGAATAGGTGCCGTCGGAGAAATGGGTGTGGAGATGGAGGTCGGCGGTCCGCGCGGTCATGGCAGGGGAGAGTCCTTGGCGGTACGTGCGGGCCGGAGGACCTCGTCCTTCACCTTGTCGAGGATCCCGTTCACGAACTTTCCACTCTCGATGGTGGAGAACTTCTTAGCGATGTCGACGGCCTCATTGATGCTGACGACGGGTGGGATGTCATCGCGATGGAGCATTTCATGGATGGCCAGGCGCATGATGTTGCGGTCGACGACGGCCATGCGGTGGAGGTCCCAGTTCTTGGCGTGACGTCGGATGATCTCGTCGAGGACTTCCCGGTGTTGGAGGACACCGCGGACGAGGATATCGGCAAAGATGCGGGTAGCGAGTTCCTCGTTGGTGGGTGAAGGCGCCTGCACTTGTTCGCCCCAGGTGGGTCCGTGGGCTTCCAGCGCGGCATTCAGCCGGGTGTTCTCCCAAAACGTATTGAGTGCGGCTTCGAGATCTTCGGCCGGGTTGACATCGTACTGGAATAGAAACTGCACAGCCCGTTCCCGGGCCTCGCGCCGCTTACGCATGGTGACAGTCTGAGGGCGGGGTTCCCGGAGTGGAAGGGAGATTCTTGATCAGTGTCTTCACTGCGGAGTTTCCCCGGGCCATCCGGGCAAACAGTTCCGGCACATCGTCCAGGAACGCCTCGCCATCGATGAAATCGGTGCCCTGGATGGTGCGATCCGTGATGTGGGCGAGGGCTTGGCGGATGGTGTCGGGTGTGTGGTGGAAGCTGGCGAGCAGGTGGAGGCCCGAGTAGTGGATGCGCCCGGTGTCGAGTCGGACGACGGTTCCGGAGGGGCAGCCTCCGAAGAAGTTCACCCGTCCGCCCTTGCGGACGAGTCTCACGGCCGCTTCCCACAGGCCCGGGTTTCCAACGGCTTCCAGGACGGCATCGAATTCCTGGCCCGTGAGTTCCGGATGCTCCACGCCGTCGGAGGATTGATTGACCAGCGCGGCCTGGGCGCCGAGGTGCCGGGCCTTGTCGAG
>CAZDYB010000470.1:0-1089 GCA_964509045.1 uncultured Akkermansia sp. | reverse complement strand
GGGGACGGTTGAGGACATGCGGCTTGCGGGGCAAGGCGAACTTCCCGCACGGTCTGCGCCCGCGATGGAGACGTTGAAGCAGTTCCTGGACATCCTGCTGCACCTGCAGGATCACCTTTTCACCCTGACCCAGAATTATGGTGCGTGGGTGTATGCCATGCTTTTCGCAATCATCTTTGCGGAGACGGGGTTGGTGGTGACCCCGGTGTTGCCGGGGGATTCCCTGGTGTTTGCGGTGGGGGCGGTGGCGGCGAACCCGGAATCGGGACTGAACATCTGGATTGCGGGTGGACTGATGCTGGTGGCGGCGATCCTCGGAGACACGGTGAACTACTGGGTGGGAGCCAAGCTGGGATTGAAGGTCCAGAACTGGTTTCCCCGGTTGGTGCGCAAGAGCCACATCGACCGCACCCATGCCTTCTTCGAGAAGTACGGCGGGAAGACCATCATCCTGGCGCGTTTCGTTCCGATCGTCCGGACCTTCGCGCCGTTCGTGGCCGGCATGGGAGCGATGAACTACGGCCGGTTCATGATGTTCAACGTGGTGGGAGCGTTCCTGTGGATCGGGCTGATCCTTCCCTGCGGCTGGTATTTCGGCGGGCGCGAGTTCGTGAAGCGGCGTTTCGAAGTGATCGTGCTGGGAATCATCTTCATCAGTGTGGTCCCCATGCTGATCGAATGGTGGCGGGCCTGGCGGGCCTCGAAGGCAGCGAAGGCCTGAGCCGGGCATGCGGTGGGGCGGGAGTCGGAGAGCAGCAGATTCTCCTGCAAGCCGGGAGTGGGGGGGCATCCCGCAGTGTGGGATGATGAGCCGACGACGAAGCCGTCGTGGGGATGACTGACGTCCGGATGGAGTGTGAGAGGTCGAAGCCGGTTGCAGGACCCAGCCCCAGCGGGACACAACGCGAGTGTTGGGGGTCGAACGAGTGGGGTGGCTTGCGGTGAACCAGTCTCGGTAATTCAGGTCCGGGGGGAATCAAGGAGCAACCCAGAGCAACCCACATGACCCCAACCCACATGACCCACCAACGGAACCGCGGGAAAAGTGGCGGGAGTGGCGGGACTCGAACCCGTAACCTCTGCCGTGAC
>CAZDYB010000469.1:0-4105 GCA_964509045.1 uncultured Akkermansia sp. | reverse complement strand
CGCAAACCGCCCCGTGAATTCATCCGAGGCAAACTGCGAAGCCACCTTCACCCGGGTGTCGAAGGTCCCCGGAAAGGAATCCACAAACGACCGCTTCGCCGTGTTCAACTCCTCATCCGTCACGGGCCCCGACGTGATCCGGTTGATCTCATCGAGCACGATCCGGGTGGCATAGGCCACCGTGCGTGACTTGGTCGAAAGTCCGGCCTGAAACGCCCGCGCATAATGGACCCCGCCCGGGAAGCTGCTGCTCGCCCCATAGGCAAGGCCTTCGTCCGACCGCACCCGGTTCATCAGGCGCGAGGTGAAACCGCCGCCGCCCAGGATGTCGTTCATCACCGTGACCGCCGGGTAATCCGGGTGATCCCGCTTCACCCCGGGCAACATCACCGTCACCCGCCCCTGGTTGACGTCCTTGTCCACCACGTAAACCCCGCCGGGAGCCATCACCGTGTTGGTGGGGACCGGCGGAGCCACTTCCCCCGCAAACGGCCAGTTCGCAAACAAGGTCTCCAACCGGTCCACCAACTGCGCCCGGTCGAAATCACCCGAGGCCGCCACCACAAAATTGCCCGGATGAAACCATTGGCGGTGATAGGCCCGGAGTTCCTCCACGGTGATCGCCTGGACCGATGCCCCCGTGGTGACCCGCGCCGTCCAGAAGTTGGTGCCATAGGCGAGCCGGACGGTCTCCATGCCATGGATGGTCCCGGAATCGTCGTTGCGCTGTTTCATGCCCTGAAGCATCTGGTCGCGATGCAACTCCAGGCGATCCGCCTGGAAACGCGGCGCGGTGAGCGCGGCACGCATCAAGGCCAGACCCTCGGGCAGGTCCTTGGACAACAGGTTCAGGTTCACGCTTCCCGAATCCCCACCCACCCCGGAAGTCAGCGACGCCGCCAGGAAGGCCAGCCGTTCTTCAAGCGCCTCCGCAGTCTTGTCGCCAACCCCGCCCCGCACCAACAGGTGCCCCGTCACCTCCGCCACCCCTTCCTTCCCCACCGGATCCAGATACGAACCGCAGCGGATCAAGACCGTGATGTTCACCAACGGCAGGGTCCGGTCCGGAACCACATAGGCCACCGGGCCGGCCTTCAATTGAACCCGGTAATCCGACGGGCGCGGCGGTTCATAGGTCAGCGGCGGAAACTGAAGCTTCTCCGGACGGTCGGATATGGGATCCGCCGCCCGTAGAAACGGACCGATACCGGAAAGGAGGAGGACAAGGGGGATGGTGAAAAAACGCGTGCTCATGGAGAACGGAGTGGATGCTCAGGATAGGGATTGAAGCGATTCAGGGTTTGGCCAGTTCAGCCAGCCGTTGCTCGATCTTCCTCACCAGGATCTTCTGGAGCTGTTGTCGTTTCGGATCCGTGCCGGCCGGCTGATCCCGCACCTGGGCAAGGAATGCCTTCAACTGCTCCACATCCTGGGTCTCGCGGATCCGGTTCGCCAATTGCCGCGCCATCGGCTTCTGATCCGCCGCCAACCCCGCCAGGTCCGGATCCTCATCCGTAGCCGCCCCAGCCTTGCGCGTGTAGTGCGCCACCGCCCGGTTTTCCCTGGTGAAATACTTCCGGATCACCCGCTGGATGTCTTCCGCCGTCACCGCCTGGATGCGCGGACCTGCTGTGTTGATCTCCCGCCAGTCGCCCATGCCTTCCGCAAAGATCAACTGGTACAGGATGCCGAACGTGGAGGTCAGCCGTCGGTATTCAGAGGCGGAGAAGTTGTTCTTCACCTTCTCCAGTTCCTCCGCCGGGATCGGTTCAGTCGCGAGTTTGTCCAACTCGTCGTAAAGACCCTGCTCCACCTCGGCCAGTGTCTTCCCTTCCCGGGCCTCCGCGTAGACATTGAACGATCCAGCCCACTTCTTCGACATGCTGCCAGCCCCGGCATCCGTGGCCACCTGACGACCCAGAACCAGGCCCTTGTACAGCCGCCCCGTTCGCCCGTTCAGCAGTTGCTCGATCACCTCCAGTACGTAGGTGTCCCGATGCCCAAAAGCCGTCGTCCGCCACAGGATGTCCACCTGCGGGTTGGTCTCCGCTTCGGCCAGGTAACGCTTCTCAGCGACCGACGCGATCTCCTGGGTGATCACTTCCGGCGCCGGTTGGATTCCCTTGGGGATCCGACCGAAATAACGCTCCAGCATCGGCATCGCCTCCGCCTCCTTGAAATCACCCACCAGGATCAGGGTGATGTTCTGCGGTTGGTAGTACAGCGCGTAGAACTCGTCGGCCTGACGCTTGGAAATCGCGGGAATGTCGCTGGGCCAGCCGATCACCGGCCAGTTGTACGGATGCGCATCCCAGAACAGGGCGTTGAACTGTTCGTAAAACCGGCCCGTCGGCGTCGACTCGATCCGCATCCGTCGCTCTTCGAACACCACGTCCCGTTCGGAATAGAATTCGCGGAACACCGGCCGCAACAACCGCTCACTCTCCATCCAGGCCCACAACTCCAGCTTGTTCGACGGCACCTCGATGAAATACCCGGTCATGTCCTCGGTGGTGAACGCGTTCATCTTCGTCGCACCAGCCGTCGAGTACACCCGGTCAAACTCGTTCTTCACCAGCAATGAGCGCTGCTCCTCCACCAACCGCTTGAACTCCTGCTCCAACTCCCGGTAACGCTCCGTTCGCGCCTCGGGTGAGCTGATGTCCTCCACCTCCCCACGCCGCAATGCCGCCCGCATCAAGGCTTCCTCGGCCCTCATCCCGTCCCGGATCCGCTCCTGTTCCTCGATGATCACCCGGTCCCGGTCGGCATCGGTCGTGCCCAGGGTGGGCGTGCCCTTGAACATCATGTGCTCAAACAGATGGGCGATGCCAGTGATGCCCGGTCGTTCATTGGCCGAGCCAACATGGGCAACCCATCCCCCGGCAATCCGCGGTTCCTCATGCCGTTCCACCATCAGCACCCGAAACCCGTTCGGCAGCATCTTCTCCACCACGGGAATCTTCTGCGCCCATCCCGCTGACGCGGACGCAAGAAGGACAAGTATGGCCGGGAAAAAGCGCTTCATAATTCGATGGCTGGGCCAGCATGCAGCCATTCAAACCCGGGTCAACCACCCAACCCGCACCAACTCCTCCCGCCCCGCCCCCGGGACGGCGACGTTCGGTCGCCGGTCCCACATGGGGCAGTTGTCTGAATGCTTCCCCTCACTCCTCCCGACGCCGCCGTCTCCGAAGCAACATGTCCCGCAACTCCAGCGCCTCGGGCATCTGCAATCCCACTCCCGCCGCCAGATAAGCCACCGCAGCCAACAGCAACGGCCCAAACACCGCCCCGAACTGCCGAAGCTTGCCCTCGTGGCCAATCCACGTATCCCAGACCATCGACCCCGACCACGCCAATGCCCCTGCCAACACCGCCAGACCCAGCATCTTCAGCACCGGTCGACCCAACGCGATCAGGTCGAACTTCGGCATCTTCCTCCGAAAGGCATAGAACAACAGCGCCGTGTTGGTCAGCGCACTGATGGAATTCGCCAGGGCCAGGCCCAGTTGCAGGAACGGCACCACCAGGAACAGCACCAACACCAGGTTCATCCCCAGGCAGAACACCCCCACCCGCATCGGGGTCTTGGTGTCGTCCAACGCAAAAAACGCCCGCGCCACAATGCTGTTCACCGAAGCCGCAATCAGTCCCGGCGCCAGTCCCACCAACGCCACCGACGCCCGCCCCGTCGACGTCGCATCAAATCTCCCATGCTGGAACAACAACCGGATCATCGGCTCCGCCAATACCACCAACAGCACCGTGGCCAACCCGTTCACGAAAACCAGGTACAGCATCCCCCGCCGCAGCGCCTCCCGGAACTCCACATACTTCTTGTCCGCCGCAAACCGGCTCAACTCCGTCAACAGGAACGTCGCCAGCGAAACCCCGATCACGCCCTGCGGCAGTTCCATGAGCCGGATGGCATAGTTGAACGACGCCACCACGTGTCCCGCCTGCGAATCCGCAATGAACTGGGTCGCCACCACATTCAACTGATAGGCCGCCACCCCGATCGTCGCCGGCACCAGTCGCTTCGCCGTCTCCCGCACCGTTGGATCCTTCCACGGATTCACCCACCTGAACCGGAACCCTTGCC
>CAZDYB010000468.1:0-4114 GCA_964509045.1 uncultured Akkermansia sp. | reverse complement strand
TGTCTGAAGCGGTTGTTGAGAGGATTCCTGAAGATGTACCTGCATGCGCTCGCCACCGCCCTTCCGCCCGCGACCTTCACACAGGCCGAGTGCTGGGACATCGTGCAACGTTCCGAGGCGCGTCTCAGCCTGAGTCGCCGCTCGATGCTCACCCTCCGCGCGATCCTGCGTCATGACAGCGGCATCGCCACCCGACATTTTGCGATGCCGGACATCGAGGGTGTCTTTTCGCTCACGCCCGATGACTTGAACGAGGGTTTCCGACGTGAGGCTCCCCGGTTGGCGGGTATCGCATTGGAGTCGGCGCTGAGGCAGGCCGGCCTGGTGGCCGGGCAGGTGGACGCCCTGCTGGTTTGCACCTGCACCGGTTATCTCTGTCCGGGGGTGACGAGTTATGTGGCCGAGCAGCTTGGATTGCGCACCGATGTCATCCTGCAGGATCTCGTGGGTCTGGGGTGTGGTGCTGCGATTCCGTCGCTGCGGGCGGCCAAGGCGATCCTGGCGATGGAACCGGACGCGGTGGTGGCGTGTGTGGCGGTGGAGATCTGTTCGGCGGCGTTCTATCTGGATGATGATCCGGGAGTATTGGTGAGCGCATGCCTGTTTGGGGACGGGGCTGCCGCAACGATCTGGCGCAGCACACCTGGGCCCGGTGGCCTGCGCTGCCACGCATTCAGCACGCTGCATCAACCGGAGAACCGGGATCGGATCCGGTTCGAGATGCGACAGGGCAAACTCCGCAACCTGCTGGATGCTTCGGTGCCTGGGTTGGCGGCTGCTGCGGTGGAGCGATTGCTGGCCGGGGAATGCGATCGGGATGGAGCCAGGCCCATCGTGCGGATGCTGACGCATGTGGGCGGGCGTGATGTGCTGGATGCGATTGAGGGATCCTGCCCGGGCTACGATCTCGCGGTGAGCCGGGAAGTGCTGCGTGAGTGCGGCAACATGAGCAGTCCATCGGTGCTGTTCGCGCTCGAACGGGCCTTGAGGGAAGGGTCGCCGGATGAAACGGGCGACTGGTGGCTGACGAGCTTTGGCGCCGGGTTCAGTGTGCACGGTTGCCGGATTGGTCTTTGAGGCTGATGAAGTGCGGGTGGTTGGGTGTACCGGGCCGGATGCCCGGACTGGACGGGATGCCCTGAGGGAAAGTGGATCATGCGGCGCGAAGTTGTTTCTGAACTGTTGGACGACCTGCCCTTCGACGACGTGAAGGCCGTCGGTTCGCGTGGTGACCTGCGGCGGTTGAATCTCCTGATGGGGCACGCTGGCATCCTTTCGCGGACGTTGGCTCGACATCGGGCGGTCTCCCCGGCCCGGTCCGGTCGGCTGCGGTTGGTGGAGATTGGTGCGGGGGATGGAACCTTGTTGCTGGAGGTGGCGCGTCGTTGGGCAGCGATGGGCATGACCGCGCGGGTCACATTGATCGACCGGCATCAGCTTGTCTCGGCCGGGACCCTTGGGGAGTTTGCGTCTTTGGGATGGTCGGTGGAATGCCTGGCGACGGATGCAGTGAGTTGGCTGGGAGAGTCGTCTGAGGTGGTTGATGTGATGATCGCCAATCTGTTCCTGCATCATTTTTCGGAGACCCGCTTGATGGAGTTGCTGCGGCTTGTCGCCGGAAGGACCGACCTGATGCTGGCGTGCGAGCCGCGGCGATCATGGGTCGCGCTCACGGCATCCCGGTGGGTTGGGTTGGTGGGCTGCAACTCGGTGACCCGGCACGATGCCGTCGTGAGTGTGAGAGCGGGATTTGCGGGCCAGGAAATCTCCGGGCTGTGGCCAGCCGGGGACAACTGGAAGCTGACCGAACAGCCTGCCGGCCTTTTCAGCCATTGCTTCGTCGCCCGGCGCCATGTCTGAGGCCGTCACGATTGTGGGCGGTGGTCTTGCGGGCCTGACGCTGGGCATCGGGCTGCGTCAACGGGGCGTGCCGGTGACGATCTGGGAGGCGGGCGGCTATCCCCGGCACCGCGTCTGTGGGGAGTTCATCAGCGGGGGTGGGCAATCGACGCTTGCCCGGCTTGGATTGCTGGCTGGGATTGAGGCTGCGGGTGTCGGGTACGCTTCGGATGCGGCGTTCCATTCGACGGGTGGGCTGATCATCCGGCGTCGGTTGCCTGAGGCAGCCTTGTGCATCTCGCGTTTTCGTCTGGATGAATGGCTTGCCCGTGAGTTTCAGCGCCTTGGAGGTGACCTGCGGTGTGGTGCGCGCTGGGTGGGGGACTTGGGACCGGGGATGGTACGGGCGAGCGGCCGACGCGTCGAGCCGGTCACTGACGCGTGGCGGTGGTTCGGGTTGAAGGTTCACGCACGGGACCTGGAACTGGACGCCGACCTCGAGATGCATTTTGTGCCCGCCGGCTATGTCGGCTTGTGTCGTCTGCCGGGCAACGAGGTGAACATCTGTGGATTGTTTCGCAATCGGACGGCCGTCCCGGACCTGGGGCGACGTTGGCGCGAGTGGTTGGGGGCGACTGGCGATTCCCGCCTGCATGCGCGCCTGGCCGGGGCGAAGCTCGATGAAGCCAGCTTTTGCTCCGTTGCCGGTCTTTGCCTGCGTCCGCAGCGCGCAATCCGACGGAGGGAGTGCAGTGTCGGGGATGCCGTCACGATGATCCCACCCGTGACCGGCAACGGGATGTCGATGGCCTTTGAGTCTGCGGAGTTGGCCATCGGTCCGCTCACCGAGTTCAGTTTTGGAAGCCGGACCTGGGATCAGACGCAGCGGATGATTGCAGCGGCCTGCGACCGGCGTTTCTCCGCACGTCTGCGTTGGGCAGGCTGGCTTCAAAGGGCTTTGTTTCATCCCCCGGCACGGGCCGGCCTCCTGTATCTGGCCGCACGGTCGGAGGGTCTGTGGCGCCAGGTTTTCGCCCGGACGCGATGACGCGGGGCATTGCGGCGATGGGGGAGGCCATGGAGAGTCGGGGGGTGCAACGTCCGATCGTACTTCTGTCCCCGCTGCTACCGCCGATGAAGGGAGGTCTTGCCGACCATTCCTGGCAGCTGGCGAAGCATCTGGCGAAGGATCATCCGGTGGCGGTGTTGTCCTCGCGGGACGTCTATACGAACGCGCCGTTTCCGATCCGGGCGACCGTGCATGACTGGGATGACATCGGCGAGTTGGTCCTGGAACTGGAGGCGTTGCCGACGGATGCGTTGTTGTTGTGGCAGTATGTGCCGCACATGTATGGGCGGGGCGGGGTGAACCGGCAATTGACGGAGTTGTGGCGGCGGATGCGGCGGGAGGGTCGGAAGCAGGTGATCCTGGCCCACGAGATTGCGGCGCCGTGGGGACGTTGGCCGAACCAGTGGTGGTATGCGTGGAACCATCGGAAACAGTGGCGTGCGGCGGTGGAGGTGGCGGATCTGCTGCCGATCTCCACGGAGGCGTGGACATTGGACTGGCAACGGCGGATGTCGGGGGCGGCGCGCAAGATGTTGACGCTGCCTTCGCCGACGAGCATCGAGCGGGTGCCGGTGCCGGGGGATCATCGGGCGGCCTGGCGTGCGGAGCAGGGATTGCCGACGGACATACCGATCCTGTTGTGGTGGGGAACGGTGAGTGGGGCGAAGCAGTTGATGTGGGTGGTGGATGCGTGGGAGACGGCCTGCGCGCGTCTGGGTCCGGTGGTCCTGTGCATCGTGGGTGGTAATCCGGCGGTGTCACTGCCGGGGTCTCTGCGGCCGTGGACCCGGATCCTGGGGTATCTCAAGGCGGAGGAAGTATCACGATGCCTGGCGGCGGCGGACCTGGTGGCGTTGCCGTTTGTGGACGGGGTGTCGGAGCGGCGGACGACGTTGATGGCGGGGTTGGACCACGAGGTGGCGGTGGCGGGCACGTGGGGACACAACACGGGGCCGACATTGAAGAAGGGTGGGATTGTGTCGCTGACCCCGGCCCAGGACGGGGAGGCCTTTGTCGAGAACGTGGTGCGGTTGTTGCGGGAGCAGGGGGAAAGGAAGCAATTGGCGTCGGCGGGGAAGGCCTGGCATGATGCGAATGCCTCGTGGCCGGTGGTGACGGGCCGGTTGGTGGAGGCGATGCGGGAAATGAATCTGTTGCAGGTGGTGCCGTTGCCGAAGCGGTGATGGGAGGGTGGGACAGGAGTTC
>CAZDYB010000467.1:2030-4115 GCA_964509045.1 uncultured Akkermansia sp. | reverse complement strand
GTGATGCCGGCGGTGGTGGAGATTGCGGCGGGAGCGACCTTCGCGGAATTCGACCTGACGGTGGTGGCCGATGGCCGGGTCGATGGGCCGAAGGTGGTGCAGGTCACGGTGGCGGCGGATGGGTTCAATCCGGGGTTGGCCAACCTGACGGTGTTGGATGTCGACCGGGCAACCCTGACGTTGTTGGTGGAGACGAACCGGATCCGGGAAGGTTTGACGCTGCCGGTGATCATCCGGCGTTCGGAAGCCGCGTTGGATCCGATCCAGATTGATGTCCAGGGTTCGTCGGCGGATCTGCTTCCACCCGCGACGGTGACCCTGCCGGCGGGTGAGGTGGAGGTGGCCTTCGCGTTGTTGGCGGCGGACAATGATCGGCTGGAAGGTTCGCGGGCGGTTCAACTGGAGGTGTCGGCGCCCGGTGATGTGGCGGCGTTGTTGGATCTGGAGGTGGTCGATGATGATGATCCGGGGCTGACGCTGCGGGTTGATCCGGCGCAGATCGGTGAAGGAGACGGACCCTTGGCGGCGACGGCGACCTTGCGTCGGGCGCGCGGCCTGGGCCGGGCGCAACGGGTGCGGGTGACGGTGGATGATCCGGCGCGGGTGGTGGTGCCGTTGGAAGTGATATTTGGGGCGGGCCGCGACGAGGTGAGCTTTGCGGTGGGCGCAGTGAACAACCGGGACAACGATGGGGCTGCGGTGGCGCGGGTGACGGCATCGATTGTGGAAGCGTTGTCAGGCCGGGTGCTCGCGGTTTCCGAGGCGGTGGCGGTGACGGTGCAGGATGACGACAGCGCGGCGTTGCGTCTGTCCTTGGGCGGAGGTGTGGCGCGCGAGGGTCGGGAACCGGCGTTCAATGGAGTGGTCACGCGCAATTCCGACCCGGCACTGGCGTTGACGGTGCGGCTTTCCAGTTCGGATGTCGGGGAGGCGAGCGTGCCGGAGACGGTGGTGATTCCTGCGGGCCAGACCTCGGCGCCATTCCCGGTGACGACATTGGAAGATGGGGCGGTGGACGGGAACCAGCGGTTGACGTTGACGGCGGCGGCGGATGGCCATGCACCGGCGAGTGCGAGTCTGACGGTCACGGATGGAGACCTTCCGGATCTGGTGTTCACGACGCTGACGGTTGCGGCGACCGGGATCACCGGGGGTGATGCGACGTTTGTGTACCGGGTATTGAACCAGGGTTTTTCGACTGCAACGGGGCCGTTCACGCAGCGGTTGTATCTGTCGCGGGACGGGTTCCTGGGTGCTGACGATGTGCTGATCGATGAAGCGACCCATACCGGGGTGTTGCCATCGGGCGGCTTTTTCCAGCGGGACCTTTCGCGACGTCTGCCGGGTCAGGCGGGGGATTGGCATGTGATCGCGGTGGTGGATGCGACGGGCGCGGTGGGCGAGGTGTTGGAGGACAACAACCGTGCGGTGGGAGCGACGTTGATCCGGATTGAGCCGGCCTATACGGCGACGGTGGAGACGGAGGTCAATGCGGCCCCGGCCGGTACACCGGTCCCGTTGCGGGGGCGGGCGTTGCGGCCCGGCGGAGCGGCGGCCGGTGCGGAATGGGTGGACATCCATGTGCGGGTGCACGGGACGGAACGGATCCTGAAGGCGTTGACGGATGCCGAGGGACGATTCGAGACGGTGTTCCAACCGTTGGCGGGCGAGCACGGCCGGTATGAGGTGGCTGCGGGACATCCCGGGGCGGTGGGGCCGGCGACCCAGGACGAATTCGAGTTGCTCGGTCTCAGGCCGGAGCCGGTGCTTCAGTTCACGCGGATCGTTCCGGGCCGGACCAACACGATCCTGGTGGACTTGCTCAATCCCAACGAACGGTCGCTTGGCGGGATCCAGTTCGAGGGCAGCATGTTGGACAATCTCGGGATGCACATCGTCGGCCCAACCCGGCTCGAGGCGGGAGGTTCGGCGCTGGTCACGGTCCAGGTGTGGTCGAAGGAGGAGCGTGATGCGGTGGGTCGTTTCGTGGTGCGGGCGACCAGTACGGAGGGGGCGTTTGTCACGTTCGCCGTGGATTACACGGTGGAATTGCCCCAACCACGGTTGGTGGCACGGCCGGCGCGG
>CAZDYB010000467.1:0-2020 GCA_964509045.1 uncultured Akkermansia sp. | reverse complement strand
GGTGCTCTCGGCGCCCGTGCGGCCCTCGTTGAGCGGCGTGCCGGCGCGGATCGATGCCGGCATGGTCCGCGGTCAGCAGGGGGTGATCGAGTTCGAGATCGCCAACATCGGTGGGGCGGGTTCGGGACCGTTGGACATCACGTTGCCGGATCTTCCGTGGCTGCGTCCGGCTTCCACCCCACCGCTTCCGGGGATCGAACCGGGCGGGACGGTGCGCATCACTTTGCTGACCACCCCGGACGGGACGGTCCCGCTCGGCGTGCATGACGGACGACTGGCGGTCGGGAATGACACCGGCCGTGTGACGGTGCCGTTCTCCATCCGACATGTCTCGGAGGCCCTGGGCGACCTGGAGGTGACGGCCCATGACGAGAACACCTATTACGGGAACGGAGCGCTGGTGGCGGGGGCGGAGGTGACGTTGCGGGATGTGTTCGACAACCGGGCGTTGCACACCGCAGTCACCGATACGAATGGAACCGTCCGGTTGGCCGGGTTGCCCGAGGGTACCTACAACATCGAGGTGTCGGCCCCGCGCCACGATTCCTTCCTCAAGACCATCACCATCGCCCCCGGCGTGGTGAACCCGGTCGCGGCCTTCCTCCGCACGCAGTTGGTCCGATACAACTGGCGGGTGGAGGAAGTCGACTTCCAGGAGACGGCTACGATCCGCCTGGAAACCCTGTTCGAGACCACCGTGCCGGTCCCGGTCGTGACGATTGAACCCGCTGCCATCGACCTCACCGGGGTGGAGGGGGATGAACACACCGTCGAGATGCGCATCACCAACCAGGGATTGATCGCCGTGCAGTCGGTGGAACTGCGGTTTGAAGATGGATCGACCTGGCGGGTCGTACCGCTGACGACGGATCTCGGAGCCATCGCGCCCCAGAGTTCCATCACGGTGCCGGTTACCTTCGCCCGCATTCCGGAACCGGTTGCCGGTGGGAACCGTCTCGCGGGTCCGGCGGCGGGATTCGTGAAGCCCCTCACCGCGACCGATTGCCGGACCCCGAGCCTGGGGGTTGGATGGGAACTTCTCTGTGGACAGTTCGGCGTCGCCTACTGGTCGCCAGTATTTGTGCTCGACCACAGTCTGTGCCCGCCGCCGGAACTGGTCATCGCCCGGGATCCACTCGGGTTCCTGGATTACATCCCGCACTACCCGTATTTGCCGCCGCCGAACGGGGGCGCGCACAACACCCGGCGCGGGTTTCCCATCGACATTGGTTGGGGCAACCGGGGTTTCGTCAGCCATTCCGGGACGAATGACTGCAACTGTCTGAAGGATGGTTTCGCCGAGAAGTGCCTCTCGGCCGAGGCGGGGTTCAAGGCGGATGCAAAGGATGCGGCCCAAGCGGTGCTGAAGGCGGTGTTGGGTCCGATAGGCTGGCTGTCGGTCCAGGGATTCGAGGTGAAGTTTTCCGGGTCAGCCAAGCTGTGCACTTGTTGCGAAGAGGTCGATGGACAGGGTGTCACCGGGTTGAAGGCCGAGGGCGATGTCGGTGGATCGATCGAGGCCAAGATCTTTGCCGGACCGCAATTCCAGTTCAGTCCACCGGGGATCAATGTTCCCGGTCTGAACGATGCCGAGGTGGAGTTCTTTGTCGGGGCAGGTGTCGAACTGGCCGCCAACGGGTCGATCAAATTGAGCGCGAAGACCGAGTGCTTTCTTGAGAAGCCCCAGGTGTTTGTGGATGCCCGGGTCCAGCTTCGCGCGCCGATCGGATTGAAGGGCAGGGGGAGTGTGAAGGGATTCGATCCCGCGCTCGGTCGCAAGGTGGAGTATGAGGGGGAAGCCTTCGCTGGGATCGATATGGGCGCCTACGCCTATTACTCGGGCTTCATCGTGGGTGGCACGGGCGAACAACCGACCATGGACGGATGCCTGGATGCCATTGTGTTGAAGGCCGAACTCAAGGTCACGGCTGGGGTTGAGCCGAATTTCGTCTCCTTCGGTGTGTCGGCGCAGCAGGAAATCGCGCCCAAGTGTTGCCTGAACGAAGCCAAGGCTGACGCG
>CAZDYB010000466.1:0-4119 GCA_964509045.1 uncultured Akkermansia sp. | reverse complement strand
TCATGGCGCCGGTTGCAGCCGTAGGAACAGGGTCTGACCACCGGCCGGCAAGGTTACCCGATACCGTTCATCCTCCACCACCGGTTGCGTCGCAGTCGGTGTCCAGACCGCGCCCGGCCCAATCACCGGCGATTGCAGGAGCACACAGCCCACACAATCCAGCGACCATTCCAACACGACCTGATCGCCTTCCCATCGGATGGTCATCAGACCGGGATCATCTCCGCTTCGGGCTCGGAAGAATTCTCCCGGCGCGACAGCGGGACGCGGGGGCAGGTCCGTCCGCAATGCCGTGGGAACGACCGTGGCCAACAGGCCCCATGGGCCCGGGGCACCGAAGGCTTCGCGCTGCTCGACCAACCAGGGTTTGCCGGGCACGGCATACAAGGTCAGCCCCACCTGCTCGTCCAGTTGCTCAATGTCCAGCATCGGCTCGACTCCGACCACGAACACCCGTCCGGCTCCTCCCTGGCCGGTGGCGGTGAGGCCATCGACACGTTGGCCGGTGAGGGATTCGCCCCGGATTCCGATCACGGCGGAGTTGGTGTCCGATGTGGCCCGGAAGGCGAGGCGAGCCAACGGGAAGTTGCCTTGCAGCCATTGGCCCGGCCGGCTGTTGAAGCTGGCGCGATACCGTCCGCCACCCAACGGCAGGAGGTCAGCAGCGCCCACTTGCGTCCCCAGTTCGGTGAGGCTGATGTCGACAAGCCGGTCCCCGCTGATGGCAAAGGTGAACAGCACCTGTTCCAGGGTCGCGCCGGAATCCAGTTGCAGCGCCACGGACCCCTCCGCACCGGGCAGGACGGCGGTGGTGCCGGGCTGAACCCGGAAGTCCGACCGCGTATCGAGCACCGCGACGGAAAAGCTCTGGCTGGCGCTGAGGCTTGGCACACCGTCGTCGTGTACCACGACGGTCAGGATGTAATTGGTGCCACCCTGGAACTCGCTGGGCACCCACGTGAAGGTTCCATTTGTCGGATGGATGACAGCACCGCTCGGTGCGCCAGCCGCCAGGCTGAAGGTCAGCTTCTGCGTCGGCAGGTCCGAATCCGTGCCGACGCTGGTGAAGGTGAGCAATCGACCTTCTCCCAGCGAGAAGTTGGGGATGGGTTCCAGTACCGGTGGTTGGTTGGATTCCAGGACGATCACCCGGAAGTCCCGGGTGGCGGTGAGCGGAGGCTGGCCGCTGTCCCTGACGACGATGCTGAACTGATTGGTCCCCGGCCCATGAAGCTCACCGGTGGCCCAGGTCAGCAATCCACTCGAAGCGTTCAGCAACGCCCCCGAAGGCGCACCCGCCCCCAGTTGATACGTCAACGCATCCCCGTCCGGATCCGTGGCCTCCAGACTCAAGGAAAGCGTCGAGCCTTCCAGGATCGTGACGTCCGACTGCGCGGCCAGGACCGGAGCCCGGTTCTCCAGGGACACCGTGGTCTGGGCCTGTGGCGCCGCCGGAGCAACCTCGCGGTTGCCCGAACGATCCACTGCGACGCTATAGAAGGCGTAAGTCCTGCCGAGGCTGCCCTGGAAGATCGATCCGTTGGAAGGCGTGGCGGTAAGCCATCGCACGAACGGTCCGCCGTCCTGGCTGTAATAGATGTCGTAGCTGGCAATGCCGCTGCCGCCGGGATTGTCCTGGCCGGTCCATTGGACCGGGAAGGAGGCATGCCCCACTGCCGGCAATGCCGACACGCTGCTGACCGGCGGCACGTCATCGGCCACCGGCAACACTTCATAGATCAGTGTGTACTGACCGGTGCTGTTGTGATCGAGAAGATGCAGGATGTTCTCCACCGCAGGCCGTCGACCCAACCCGATGAAGGTGCGATCCGTAACCCAGACGTTGGTCTCCACCCCGACGATGAAGTCGTCGGAACGACGCACACTGACGAGTCGGTAGGCTCCATTGGCCGGATCCGGCACCCGCAGATAGCCCCATCCCGGTGGCATGCTCGCCGTCAACTGCACCTGCAGGTTGCCCGGTGACAGCGCGCCGGTGACCACCGCATTGGTGACCACCTCGACCCGGTTGCTGGATCCGTCACTCAACCACAGCGTGTCGGGAAGGTCCCGGAGGTCCGGGATGTTGTTCACCAGGAAGTCCGGCTTGCCGTCCTCGAAGCTGCCTCCTGCCTGGACCAACCGGGTCATCTCGTGGATGCGCACTTCATCGATCAATGAAAGCCTCGGATTCCCCTGGCCATCGAGGTGCTCGAAGGTCGCTTCGTAGTCGATGAACAACCCCTGCAGGGTCGAGGTCATCAGCCATCGCGCGACACTGATTCCACCCGGCGGGATCGTCCCGAAGTTGGCGGTCAAGGTCGGGGTCATGTTCTGGCCCGCCACCTCGGTCGCGATGATCTTGAAGTCGATCAGCAACCCCTTTTCGTTCTCCACGATCTCGGGTTGGGCCGACGTGATGCGGAAGTTCTTCGCCTCACCCGCACCCCGGTTCCGAACCATGATCGCCAGGTTGAACGGAATGCTCGGCTCGACCTGATCCGTGAACGGATCGTCGGAATACACATCGCGCTGATGGAAGTAATCCAACGTCAGCCGCGCCGTCGGGTTGACCGTGATGGGTACCGGAGCCAGGGGGACGGTGACCAGCAGACCGTTCAGCGTGTAGCGGAACTCGCCCCCGACAAAGTACACGGTCGGCTCCAGCGGAGCCGCATCCACCGTCGGCACCAACACCCACCGGGCCGTGCCCGAAGCACCCCCCACCACCCGGCCGTTGCCGTCCACATCCGTCAGGCCCGTCAACTCCGGTGCGCGCAGACCGAACATCGCATCAGCATCGTTGCCCTGACTGTCGGTCACCCGCACCACCACCCGGATGTCCTCCAGCGAATTGGCCGTGGCATTGTCGATCTCCAGCGTGGCCCGGAAGGCCTCGCGACTGAGCACCGCCGCCTGGTCGAGCTTGATCTTCACCTTGGCGCAGACGCCACCTTCCTCGCCTTCCTGGCTCCGGATCCGGTACGTCTCGACAATCGCGTTGATGGGATCCGTGAAGCCCGCCGCAACCGCCTCGGCATGATAGGCCGAGGCCAGCACCAACTTCGATTGCAGCTCGACGGTATCAATGAAGTCGAGGTTCGAGCCGGGCGGCGCATCCGCCGGACGGACAATTCCCTGGGCGAGCATCTCGACGGTGCGGTTCCATCGTTCCAACAAACGCACCACTTCCGCAGCCGCAACCCCCGGAGGCTGCACGCCCTCCAGAAGGCTCAACCGCTCCGCAGCGGTGATGGTCCGTCCCCCGTCCGATCCGGCAGCACAGGCCGTCTGGAACCGCGCATACCAATCGCCGGTCGTCGTGTCCGCACTCGGGTTCAACCACACCCCATCCGGCGCTCCCGTGATGAGATTGAAGGCATCCAACTGGGCCCGCACACCCACCCGGTAGAATTCGATCGGGTCACTCTCCGGTCCGCTGATCAGCACATTGGATCCCGCCGATACCGGAGTGATGAAACAGCGGGTCAATGAGTAGATGCAGGCCGGAATGCCCGCTCCAGGAACCAGGCAACCCACCGCACCCACGCCGCAATCCAGCACGTCCAGAGCCGATACCCCGTCCGCCAGGCTCATCCCGCACGAAAAGCCGCTGAAAAAGCATCCGACCGGACCCGGGATGCAACCCGCTGCTGCCAGCAGCAGACAGGTGGGATCGCATCCCACCTTGATGCCGATGGACGGGCTGCTGTAGCTGGTGTTGACGCTTCCGCCCCCCCCGCCGCCGCCCCCGCCCCCCCCACCGCTGCAACCCCCCCCCCCCCCCCCACCCCCCCCACCCCCCCCCCCCCCACCCCCCAACCCCCCCCCAACCACCACCACCACCACCACCACCACCTCCACCACCACCTCCTCCGCAATCCCCAGCCACTCCGCTCACGCCCACCGGCGCCCCACCGCCGATGGTCAACGGTCCGCACTGGAAGGACCACGCCGCACCACCACTCATGCCGCAGGGCACGCCACTCGCCCCGCGCACCAGGCCGGAGCTCCCGCTGAAATCCCCGATGCGCCGCAGGGTCACCGGGATGGTCAGGCTGCCCTGGGCAGGCAGCGATCCCAGATCGTTGATCAGCGGTTCGATCGAATAGAACGGGT
>CAZDYB010000465.1:0-4121 GCA_964509045.1 uncultured Akkermansia sp. | reverse complement strand
AACCGATGTCTTCGTTCCAGGGCTGAACCAAGGCGGGCTGGGCAGCTATATCGTTGGCTCCTTCACGGCAGACGACATTGTCCAAGTCTTCAATATCGGCTTTGAAGGAACCTTCGTCGTCAATGCACTGCAACTGCGCAGCCTCAATCAGACCACCGACATCCCCGAAGCCGGCACCACTGTCGCCGGCCTCCTGTTGATGCTCGGCACCGGCGGTGTCTGGTACCGGCGCCGGATGGCCAGGCCTTGAACCTCCTCGTCCCGTCGCGATCACCGCGTTCCCCTCCAATCCACCGATTGGAGCTCACCTCCGGAGTTCCAAAGGCCGGGCAGGCCACGCTAGTCTCGACCGCATGGTCGCCCTCCGTTGCCTCCTCTTCCTGCTCCTCCTGAGCCTGGTTCCAGCCCAGGCCCTCCCCTTCGAACTCCATACCCGCGCCCGGGTCCGGTCCCCATCCGACACCAACCTCTGGGAACTCTCCGAGCGCCAGGTCCAATGGGACCCCGCCCGGACCGCCGTCGTCGTCTGTGACATGTGGGACAAGCACCACTGCCCCGACGCCACCGCCCGCGTCGGTGAAATGGCGCCCCGCATGAACGCCATGCTGCGCGTGGCCCGGGCCCGCGGTTGCCTGATCATCCATTGTCCCAGCGACACCATGGATTTTTACAAGGATCACCCGGGCCGCAAGCTCGCCCAGGCCGCTCCCAAACTTCCCACCACCATTCCCCTCGAAGGCTGGTGCTCCCTCAAACCCGACCGCGAGGCACCCCTGCCCATCGACGATTCCGACGGCGGTTGTGACGGCTGTCCGGATTGCCCCAGCTACAAGGCCTGGTCCCGGCAACATCCCGCCCTCGACATCGAACCCGGCGATGCCATCACGGATTCCGATGAGGCCTTCCATCTGATGCGTCAACGAGGCATCACCCAGGTCCTCGTCATGGGTGTCCACATCAACATGTGCGTGCTCGGACGCCCCTTCTCCATCCGTCAGATGGTTCGCCAGGGTCAACAGGTCCTGCTCGTCCGCGACATGACCGATTCCATGTACAACCATCGGAAATCACCCTGGGTGTCCCACTTCCGCGGCACCGAACTGGTCGTCGAACACATCGAGAAATACTGGTGCCCCAGCATCACCAGCGCGGATTTCCTCGGCGGCCAACCTTTCCAGTTCGCCGCGGACAAACCCAAGCACATCGCCCTCGTCATCGGCGAAAATGAGTATCGCACCTGGGAAACCCTCCCGGAATTCGCACGGGAACACCTCGCCTTCCGCGGCTTCAAACTGAGCGTCGTGTCCGCCACCCCCGACAACAACGACGGCGAGTTCAAGAACTGGGAAGCCATCCGCTCCGCGGATCTCGTCATCCTCAGTGTGCGACGTCGCTTCCCCCAACCCGGCATGATTCAGGCCCTCCGTGATCATCTCGCCGCCGGAAAACCCCTCGTCGGCATCCGGACCGCCAGCCATGCCTTCGAACCCCGTGGACAGAATCCATCCCCGGATCGCACATGGCCGGAATTCGATACCGAAATCCTCGGCGCGGATTACCTCGATCATTATGGCAAAGGCCCCGGCAAGGACACCATCGCCACCGTCATTCCTGCCGCTGCCAATCACCCCATCCTCAACGGCATTCCACCCACCACCCGTTTCGCCTCCCACCTCTACAAGAGCCGCAACCCGTTCAGAACCGTCACACCCCTCATCAACGCGCAGACCGAGGACGGCCAGTCCGCCGTCGAACCCATCGCCTGGATCAATACCCGCGACAATCGTCGGGTCTTCTATACCTCCCTCGGCAGCCCCGAAGACTTCGCCGATCCCAGCTTCCAACGCCTGCTCCTCAACGGGATCCTGTGGGCCCTCGACGACTTCATCCCGCCCGCCACCGCCGTCATCGGCAAACCTGCCGCACCCGTCCCCGCCCCCAAGCCTCCCACCACACCTGCTGCCGCCGTCCAACCCGGGTTGGATCCCCTGTCACCTGCCGATTCCTCCCGACAATTCACCGTCGCCGACGACCTTGCCGTCGATCTGGTCCTCGCCGAACCCGACATCGCCCAACCCGTCTTCCTCACCTTCGATCCCCGCGGCCGGATGTGGGTCGTCGAGTATCGGCAATACCCGCATCCCGCCGGACTGCGCATGGTCTCCCGCGACAACTTCTGGCGCGCCGTCTATGACAAGGTTCCTCCAGCGCCTCCCCACCACTTCAAGGGTGCCGACCGCATCACCATCCATGAGGACTCCGACGGCAATGGCACCTATGACCGACACCGCACGTTTCTAAGTGATCTCAACATCGTCACCAGCGTCGCCTTCGGGCACGGCGGCGTCTGGGTCATGAACCCGCCTTATCTGTTGTTCTATCCCGATGCCGATGGCGACGACGTCCCGGATCGGGATCCGGACGTGCACCTGTCCGGATTCGGTCTGGAGGACACCCATTCGGTCGCCAACTCGCTGCGTTGGGGACCGGATGGGTGGCTTTACGGATGCCAGGGTTCAACCGTCACCGGCAACATCCGCGTCCATGGCCCCGATGGCACACCCAACCCGGACAAGCCGATCTATTCCCAAGGCCAGAACATCTGGCGCTATCACCCGGTCCGACGCGAATACGAGGTCTTCAGCGAAGGCGGCGGCAATGCCTTCGGCCTCGAATTCGATTCCGCCGGACGCACCTTCTCAGGTCATAACGGCGGCAATACCCGTGGCTTCCACTATCAGCAGGGCGCCTATCTCCAGAAGGGCTTCGACAAACATGGGCCCCTCTCCAATCCCCATGCCTATGGCTATTTCCCCGCCATCCCGCATCCGGATGTCGACCGCTTCACCCACAACTTTGTCCTCTACGATTCCGGAGCGCTCGGCGCCGCCTATCAGGGACGCCTGCTCGGCGTCGAACCGTTGCAGGGCCGCATCGTGATGTCCGAGGTCTCCCGCAATGGCTCCACCTTCCGCACCCGTGACCTCGGGCATCCCCTCCGCTCCGCCGATCCCTGGTTTCGTCCCGTCGACATCAAGCTCGGCCCCGACGGCGCCCTCTATGCCTGTGACTGGTACGACCGGCAGGTGAACCATTACCGCAATCACGAGGGCCAACTCGACGCCTCCAACGGCCGCATCTATCGGCTTCGCGCCCGCTCTTCAATCCCGGGGGCGGTTCCCGACCTTTCCCGTCTCGACGCCCCCGCACTCGTTGCCCACCTCAACCACACCAATCGGCACATCCGCCAGATCGCCCTCCGTCGCCTCGCCGATCTCAAGGATCCCCAGGTCATTCCCCAACTCCGCCAGAACCTCGCCCAATCCACCTCCCCCAGCGCCCTCGAATCCCTCTGGGCCCTTCACCAACTCGGCGCCCTCTCCCCGGATGCCGCCCGCATCGCCCTCGCCCATCCAGACCCCCAACTCCGCCTCTGGTCCGTCCGTCTCCTCGGCGATTCCCGCTCCGTCTCCCCCGACATCGCCTCCACCTTCACCTCCCTCGCCAACTCCGATCCCGATGTCGAAGTCCGTTCCCAACTGGCTTCCACCGCACGTCGCCTTCCCCCGATCCATGGCCTTCCCATCGTCCGCGCCCTGCTCTCCCGCGACTCCGATGCCTCCGATCCCCGGCAACCGCTCCTGCTCTGGTGGGCAATCGAGACCTTCTGCACCTCCGATCCCGCCGCCGTCGTCCAACTCTTCTCCGAACCCGAGCTCTGGCAGGCACCCCTGGTCCATCAGCATCTCGCCTCACGCCTCGCCCGACGTTTCACCGCCACCGGTCGTCGCGATGATCTCCTCCACTGCGCAGCCCTGTTCTCGCATTCGCCCGGGCCCGCTTCCACCGCCCGTCTCACCCAGGGCTTCGAGGAAGCCACCCGCGGTCGTCCCCTCCCCACCCTTCCCGATGAACTCGTCCTCGCCATGGAAAAGGCCGGCGGCGAATCCCTCCTCATCCGCACCCGTCGCGGTCGGCCCGATGCCCTCCAGTCTGCCCTCAACCAGATCGCCGATGAATCCATGGACGCCGGCCAACGCCTCCAGTTGATCCAGGTGCTCGGCGAGATCCGGCTCACCAATGCCATCCCCACCCTGCTCGCCATCACCCGCGACTCGAAA
>CAZDYB010000464.1:0-4127 GCA_964509045.1 uncultured Akkermansia sp. | reverse complement strand
CCACCGATCCCCATGCCTGAAATCCCCCGCTCCGAACGCACGACGCAGAACCGCGTCATCGCGTTGTTCACGGACCCGTCGCGGCCGGACGGTCTCGGGTACCGATACCTGGGCGACTGGAACCAGCGGGTCGGCAACCGTTGCATCGAGTCGGATCTGCTTCGGTTCAACCTGAAGGCTCGCGGTTATTCCGAGGCGCACATTTCCGCCGCCTTGCAGAAGCTGTCGGCCGCCGCGGACGCCACCGGAATCACCCTGTATCAGGCCAGCCTGCGCACCTACCAACTCCTGCGCTACGGCGTGTCGGTCCAGATTGCCGCCGGAAAGCCCAATGATCAGGTGCATCTGGTGGATTGGGAGCACCCGGAGAAGAACGACTTTGCCCTCGCCGAAGAAGTGACGTTGCGCGGCGGTTACGAACGTCGACCGGACCTGGTGCTCTATCTCAACGGGATCGCCGTTGGCGTCATCGAACTGAAGCGGAGTTCGGTGGAGATCGCGGATGGTGTGCGCCAGCTCATCACCAATCAGGAGGAGATCTTCAACCAGGGTTTCTTCCCCACGGTGCAGTTGATCTTCGCCGGCAGCGATTCCCAGGGATTGCGCTACGGCACCGTGACCACCAAGGAGGAGTTCTTCGTGGAGTGGAAGGTTGCGAACAGCGCTCCGCTCACTGCGGGGGCCTTGCTGGATCGGCCCTTGGCCGAGATGTGCGAGAAGTCCCGTCTCCTCGACTTCATCCGCAACTTCATCCTCTTCGACAACGGCATCAAGAAGGTGCCGCGTCCGCATCAGTTCGCCGGGGTCAAGGCCACGCAGGAACGCATCCGGATCCGCGAGGGTGGTGTCATCTGGCAGACCCAGGGCAGCGGCAAGAGCATCCTGATGGTGCTGCTCGCCAAGTGGCTGCTGGAACACGATCCCGCGGCACGCATCCTGGTCGTCACCGACCGCGACGAACTCGACAAACAGATCGAGGGCGTCCTGAAGAACGCCGGGATCATCGGCGAGGATTCGCCCTCCCCCCGCATCACCTCGCGAGCGGAGTTTGTCGCCAAGCTGGGTGCCGCCGCGCCGAGAGTGCTCTGCGCCCTTCTGCACAAGTTCGATCCTGCGGACCTCAAAGGCGATCCGCCGCCCGTGCATGGCCGGTTCTACGTGTTTGTGGATGAATGTCACCGCACCCAGGGCGGCGACATGAACAGGCAGATGAAGCGCTGGCTGGCGGATGCGATCTTCATCGGGTTCACCGGCACTCCGCTGCTTAAAAGGGACGCGGCCAAGCTGCGGACCCAGGACATCTTCGGAACCTACATCCATACCTACAAGTTCCACGAGGCGGTGGCGGACAAGGTGGTGCTCGACCTGAAGTACGAGGCTCGCGACGTGCCCCAGCGCCTCACCTCGCCGAAGGACATCGAGGATTACTTCGCCAAGAAGACCCGGACGCTGAATCACTTTCAGAAGTCGATCCTCCGCAAACGCTGGGCCACCATGGAGGAGCTGATGAGTGCCGAGGAACGGAAGGCACGGATCGTGGCCAGCATCATCCACGATTTCGATACCAAGCCCCGGCTGAACGACGACCGCGGCACCGCGATTCTCGTGGCCGCGAGCATCTACGACGCGTGCCACTATTACCGCATCTTCCTGAACAAACCCTTTGGCGAGTACTGCGGCGTGATCACCTCGTTCGAGCCGAACCCAAACGCCGTCTCACGCGAGCCGCCGAACAGCGATGAACGCTACAAGTTCGACACCTACACGAAGTACATCCTGAAGAAGGGTCAGACGACCAAGGCCTACGAGGACGAAGCAAAACGCCGGTTCATCGAAGAGCCTGCCAACCTCAAGCTCCTGATCGTGGTGAGCAAGCTCCTGACCGGCTTCGACGCGCCGAGTTGCTCCTACATCTACCTCGATAACGAACTGCGGGACCATAATCTCTTTCAGGCCATCTGCCGCACCAACCGCCTGGACGGGGACGACAAGGACTATGGCCACATCGTGGATTTCAAGGAGTTGTTCAAGGACGTGCAGGAAGCCATCGCCGTCTACAGTTCCGACGAGCTGGACACCGATCAAGGCAGCGGCGGCACCAACAACGTCGAGCTGAAGGACTGGCTCAAGGAAGGGAGGAAGCAACTGGATGCCGCACGCGAGGCGCTCCGCTATCTCTGCGAGCCGGTTGCGCTCCCCCGCGAGATGGAGCAGTTCCTTCGGTACTTTTGTGCGCGCTTACGCCGATATCGCGCAGGACCTCACCGAAGCCGGCTACTCCGATGCCGAGGCCGCTGCCGTGCAAAAGGAGGTCGAGTTCTACGGGGACATCCGTGCTGCGATCAAACGGCACTCCGGCGAGGAATTGGACATCAAGCCCTACGAGGCCGACATGCGGCGCCTGCTCAACACCTACGTCCAGGCCGATCCCGCAGCGGACGTAGGCAACCTCAGCTCACTCTCGCTCACGGACCTGATCATCAAGACCGGCATCCATGATGCCATCGCGCGAAAGCTGAACCAGAAGGGCAAGCTTTCGAGGAACGCCATAGCCGAGGGAATCATCAACAACGTCCGCAAGACCATCATCCGCGATCAGCTCACCGACCCGCGGTTCTACGCGGAGATGTCGGCGCTGTTGGAGGACCTGATCCAGCAAAGCCGTGCCGACGCCGCAGCCTACGAGGCGTTCCTCAGAATGGCCGAGGATCTGGTGAAGCGGATGGCGAAGAAGGATCCGATCGCAGGCTTGCCTGCCATTCTTCTCGGCAAGCCCGAGGCCATCGTGATCTATCGCAACCTGCCCGACATCCTGGCCAGCGGGACCGCTTCTCTTCGGGAGGAAAGCCTTCAAGAGCAGGAGGAGCGGGCGGCTCTTGCCCTCCGGATTGACCGGGCCATGAGGGAACACGCCCCTGCCGGTTGGAAGGGAGATGAGACGCGTGAGAAGCAGGTGCTCAACGCGCTCTTCCCGATCCTGTCGCGGGATCGGCAGGCGACCCTGGCCGTCTTCGAGATCATCAAGAACCAGCCCGGCTATTGATGAGCGAGACCATTCAACTCGGGGAGCTTTCCATTCGGGTGACCCAGAAGGACATCAAGCATGTCCATCTCTCCGTTCATCCACCCGATGGCCGGGTGACCCTGGTCGCGCCAAGAAGGACGCGTCTCGAAGTGGCCCGTGCCTACGCCATTTCCAGGCTCGGATGGATTCGGATGCAGCAGGAAAAGCTGACCCAGCAGGCGAGGGAAACTCCCAGACGATTCATCGAGCGGGAGAGTCATTTCCTCTGGGGTCGCCGTCACCTGATGACCATCCGACACCGAGATGCGAAGCCCTCGGTCTCCGTCGACCACAAACGCATCACCCTCACCGTCCGCCCCGGCAGCGACTCCACCAAACGCGCCGAAATCATCCACGAGTGGCACAAGTCCCTCCTGCACGAAGCCGTGCCGCCCCTCATCGAAAAATGGGAGTCCAAGCTGAAGGTGAGATCCACCGGTTACTTCCTGCAACGGATGAAAACGAAGTGGGGAAGCTGCAACCCCAAGGCCGGACACATCCGCCTCAACACGGAACTGGTGAAGAAGCCAAAGGACCTGCTCGAATACGTCATCGTGCATGAACTCGTTCACCTTCTGGAACCAACCCACAGTGAGCGCTTCATCGCCATCCTTCAGAAGCACTACCCCACTTGGCGTGAAACTCGTGCCGAGCTGAACGAACTCCCATTGTCATCCGAGGTGTGGAGGGAGTAATTCTGCCTCGCCGATCAGCTCAAGAATAGCTCGCCACCTACACCGAGAGCGGCGGCCAGGAGAACCCGACCTTCGACACCGCGCAATCCAGACCTTGACGGATGAGAGCAGGGATTCGATCTGCCGCTGGAGCTGGCGCACTGACCAATGGCCTTGCAGGCACTCGTTTTCATAAAGAGCCCGCTTCCATGGGTCATTCAGACGGATGAGTTCTTGAAGGTGGCTCCAGGAGAAACGCAGGATTTCCTCCACAGAAAGTGGGGTCGGCAATTCGGGGGACACGGTCCCCCGAATTCGTTTTTGAGACGTAAGTCGATGATTTCTTTTCGGGTTTGGGACTCAGAGGGCATGTGTGACTTTAGTTTAGG
>CAZDYB010000463.1:0-4130 GCA_964509045.1 uncultured Akkermansia sp. | reverse complement strand
GGAAGATCTGAGTGGGCTTCGAACAGGGGCTTGATCGTGGGGAGACTCGTGAGTTGGGCGTTTGCTGGTAGTCCGCCGCGCAGGCGGCCGGACGAATACTTCCATAGGATGTCCTTGTTGAAATCCTGACTGGTTTTGCCTTGTAAGAGGCCGTGGGAATCCAGTATTAGGAGGTGTATGTGGAGTCGCGTTAGGGTCGGGGTGGGGGTGGGGTTTGCGTGTATAGGAGCGAGAACAGAGTTGCTGGGTTCATACGCAACACTGAGGTTAAGTATGCCGGGGACAGGTCCGCAACCATACAGTGTTCAACCGCTTCCGCCGGTCTTTGATTCGGGAAACAATGGCATCTGGGACACGTTCTTCGGGGTCGATCTTGCTGCGTTGGATTTGGATACTTCCACGGCTGGACTCCGGGTGCCGACTCTTGGGGAGCTCTTTTCCTTACAGAGCATTCCACCCGAGTTGCAGGGTTCGCTGGAATCGGTTCGGTTGAACGTCACTTTCTACACCCGGGTGGAATTCCAACTGACCTACACGGCGGGCGGCAACCAAACCATCAACGGCCTGTTCGCGAACGTGGAGATCGGAGGCTATCCCTTGGTGACTCCTGTTCCGGCTGTCGATGCACCGTTTCCGGCGACCACGGCACTGGTAGTCGATTCCCTGAACCTGACGGCCAACGGAATCCAGCTTGGCGACGGTGCTCCTGGCAATTTTCCCACGACAGCTACAGCGATTGCCACTGGGCAGAATACCTTTGAGTACGATTTTGGGTCGGTTCCGGGTGACGGTTTCGCCATTTTCGAAGACCTGAGCGCCAGCTATGCAGCGTTTCCGTTTTTGTTCGATACCATTTCATCGAGCACAGGGACGGGAAATTATGCTCTGACCACTCTTACCTGGGGCGGAACCGTGTTCAGCCTCACCTACACCTGGGTTCCTGAATCCGACTGGGCATGGGCGGGGTTGCCGGTGGTGTTCGGTGGTTGGATGTTGCGTCGTCGATTCGTCAACGCCCGCACACCCAGCACTGCGGCGTTGGCCTGATCCACGTCCTGCCAGGTCTGGCAGCACGGATTGAAACAGGGCGGCTTGCGAGCCGCCCTTTTTCGTGTCGATGACCATCAACCGGGAAGTTCAACCATCCCGTGTGCCCCTTGAGGGCACGGATCCGGCGTGGGATAACCCAGGGCATCGGTGGCCAGACTCCCTCGCCCTGGGCTGAATCCCGGGTCCCCGTCGGGGACGCAGGCCGGGCGATCGTCTCCCGACCGCTTGTTCACTCGCCCCCCCCTGCAATCCTGCTTTTGTTTGGTTCTGCATCGGAGTGAGTGTTCAGCCATGCGATCCCGGTGTTCCATGGCAGTGGTCTGCGGCGTTTCGTTGGCGGTGCAGGGGCTCGTGGCCGCGGCGGATGACAAGACGAAGGTGCTCGTCGGCGGGCTGGGGGCGAGCCGGTCTCCGTCGGCATTTCAACCCGACGCCAATCCGGGCGGGGGTGGGTACAGGACGGAAGTGACCAACGGAACGGTGCGCGTGCCGGTGGTGGTGGTGGGCGGAACACCGTACCAGCGTGGATGGCATTTCGGGCGATTGATGAAGGACGAGATCCGGCAGTTTGTACCGGCGGTGGTGAAGGGGTTTCAGGGTGAGTTGAGGGTGGACGATGCGACACTGGACCGGGTGTGGGCGGCGACGTCGGGCCATACGGATGACCGGGTGGAACAGGAGATCCTGGGGGTGTCGGATGGGGCGGGGTTGCCGGTCCGGACGATGCAGCATGCGCATTGTCTGCCGCTGCTGATGCCGTATTCGTGCAGCAGCATTGCGGCGTGGGGATCGGCCACTTCGGACGGACACTTGTACCAGACGCGCAACCTCGACTGGTCACTGGCGGCGGGGGCACATGAGTTTCCGGTGTTGTTGGTCCAACTGCCTGTCGAAGGCCAGGCGCACGTGATGCCCACCTTTGCCGGGGTCATCGGCGCGAACTGCGGCATGAACTCAGCCGGGTTGGTGCTTTCGGAGATTGGCGATGCGGGGAAGGCGGAGGCGCCGTATGACATCCATGCACCCCACTTCACCACCTGGTTTCGCACGTTGCTCTACGATGCCCATTCACTGACCGAGGCCCTGGAGGTGTTCTCACGCACGCCGCAGACCAAGCGCTACCACTTTGTCCTTGGGGACGGTCGTCGGGATCGGCGGGCGGTGAAGATCCGGACGGATGCCCGTTTGCAGGGGGCGGATCGGATCCGGATCTGGGCGGATCGGGAGAGCACGGACGAATTGGCGCCGGAGGTCCTGTCGTGCGTGGTCTACCACGATGAAGGTCGGGGCGCGTTTCCGTCGTTGGCGAAGTCCCGGGGCAAGCTGGACGGACCGGCGTTGGTGGCGATTGCGAACACCATTCCGATCAAGGGTGGCAACGTGGTGAATGTGGTGTTTGACGGAACGGCGCTGCGGCTCTGGGTGAGCTACGCAGGGGGATCCCGGGAGGCGTATCAAAGGCCGTCGGTATTCCTGGACCTCATGGCGTTGGATGGGGACGGCGACGGGCAACCCGACATCGTGGAGGGAGCGCAGGATCGGGATGGAGACGGCCGGTTGGATTTCCTGCCGGACTGAAGGGACAACGGTCCCCTCCACTCACCGGGTTGATCTTCGGGCGCCGGCAATGGCCGACGCCATCAGGCGACGGGTTTGCCTGGCAACCGGCGGCGCATCCAGGCCGCTCCCGCCAGACCGGCGAGGGAGATCCCGGCCGCCCAGGTATGGGCCTCGGGGACAAAAGTGAAACTCAGGCCGGCGACCGACTGCCATTCTTCGAAGTTGCCATCGTTGATCCACGGCCCTCCCTTTCCACCAAACCGGGAATAGATATAGATATAGTAATTGGCCTCACCATCCACGGTTGTCGGGAAAAGGGTTTGTGGAAGGAGGAAGAGCATGTCAGACGCACCTTGACCTGAACTCGAAAGTGTATAATCAAGAAGCACCTCTCCATCTATCAGCTCATCCAGCCAGTAGATGCGCTCGGCGCCCCCGGATGCCAGCGCCGCATAGGTGTCGCCGGTGGTCAGTGGGGTTCCGTTGACCCACACCTCCACGTTGTCCATGGAAAGAAGCGGGGTTCCTGTGCCTGCGTTGGCGGGTTCGTTGATGTCCAATCCGAACGAGTAGTAACTGACTCCCGAGATCGGATTGTTTGCCGGGACCGTCAGGTCGGCCAGACGGATGAGTTCGTTGGGGCTATTGGAAACATGCGGCATTCTACTTGTAATGCCGGTGTTGTAGCCTTCCTCAATGGCTTGGTTGGTGTTGAGCTTATAAATCGCTCCGTATACCCCGGTTCCTGAGGCGGATTCACTGGTATCATGGAAGAAAACGGCGCCGTTCACCGCCACCGCGCCACCGGTGGTGAGGTCATAGCTCACCTGAGCGAACTGAGCTGAGACGCTGCTTGAAAGTCCGGCCAGTGCGATGACCCCGATCGCTCCGGACACGAACGAATGACGGTTGAGGTTTTGGACGGAACCCAGAACCGGGTTGCCTCTGAAATTTTTCCCGTGATGCATGATCTGTTTCCTGGAATTACCCCTTTTGACTCAAACCCGGTCCTGAACTGGCGCCGGTCACCGTCCTGCGATGCCCCTCCGAACACGAAAACGTGTCTGAAAATGCTGCCCTACAGCTCGGAAAAGTCTGAGCAGTCTGGCGTGCCGGGTTGATGACTCCTTTGGACATGAACTGAACCCCAATGGGGTACGCTTTGCAGGAGAGAAGCAGCCGACGGTTCAAGGCATCCGCAATGATGCCCGCCCTATCGATTACCAATCCTCCTTATCAGGTGCATTACCCAGCCACCTGACTGTCGTGTTTTCCGGGACTCGCCCGAGGAAGTCAAGGTGGGATTCCGGTTTCCGCCTTGCGTTCCCAACGGGGACCCGGATCACAGCCCAGGGCTGAGGGAGCCTGGCGACCGATGCCCTGGGTTGTTCCGATCCCCGGACCCGTGCCCTGAAGGGGCTCCGGAACCGTTCCATCGCCCCCCCCCGCCAACGAAACAATTCTCCGGCGCCCCTGCAGGGCGCCTGGAAGTTTCCACCGCAGCACCCGGGGCATCGGGT
>CAZDYB010000462.1:0-4132 GCA_964509045.1 uncultured Akkermansia sp. | reverse complement strand
GGAGCGGCGATGTTGGGTCGCCATTGTGGATCAACCCGGCGAGTGGACCTCGTCGCTCCAGTACCCGATTCCCCTGTTTTGTCCTCTCCGCGTTCTCAGCCAGTTCAGTGTCAGTTCGGAATTCCCAAAGGAGCGTGGATCCCGCAGGCTTGGGCTTGAGTGATCAGCAGTACGGGCGAATTGAACGAGTTTGCGTCGCGGCTACGTCAGGCGGCGTGGGTGGGTTTGGACACCGAGGCGGACTCACTCCATGCCTATCCCGAGAAGTTGTGTCTGTTGCAGGTGGCCATTCCGGGTGAGGCGGTGTTGATCGATCCCCTGGCGGATCTGCATCTGGAGCCGTTGTGGTCGGCGCTGGACGATCGGGAGATCATTTTTCATGCGGCGGACTACGATCTGAGGTTGTTGTTCCAGGGGCATCATTTCCGGCCCACGGCGATTTTCGACACCATGTGGGCGGCGCGGTTGTTGGGTGAACCGAAATTTGGGTTGAACGACTGTCTGACGCGGTTTCTGGGGGTGACGCTGGAGAAGGGGGCCCAAAAGGCCAACTGGGGGCGACGTCCATTGACCGAACGGATGGTCGAGTATGCGTTGAACGATGTCCGGTACCTGTTCGAGTTGAGTGAATCCATGCGGGTGCAATTGGTGGAGAAGGGGCGGTTGGAGTGGCATCGGCAAAGCTGCGCGCGGTTGATCCAGGATTGTGCCCGGTCGAGTGACGTGGATCTCGACGCCGTTTGGCGGATCAAGGGTCATGACAGGCTGGATCCGCTCGGCCTCGCCATCCTTCGGGAGCTCTGGCATTGGCGGGAAAAGGATGCGGTCCGGACCAACAAACCGCCGTTCTTCATCCTGCGCCACGAATCCCTGAGCGAGATTGCTGCGGATGCGGCCGAACGGAGATCCGCCCGTGGACTCAAGCTTCCCCATTACCTGACGCCGCGCCGACGTCACGGGGTGATCGAGGCGGTGGACCGGGGTTTGTCCGTGCCGTCAACGGATCGACCGGTGCATGTGCGGGTGCGGAGCCGTCGGATGATCAAGCGCGAGTTGGATCGGGTGGAAGAGTTGCGGGTGATCCGCGACCGGCGCGCGGCGGAGTTGGGGATTGACCCGACCTTGGCGGCCTCGAAATCGACGCTGTACGCGTTGGCACGGAACGATCCGGGGGCTTGGGAGGAACTGTTGCCGTGGCAACGGGCGGTGCTGGAGTCGGTGTGACGGCGAAGCCGCACGCCGTGGGGTTCAGCTGCCGAACAGGCGTTGCCACCAGGAACGGTTGGCGGCGGGAGGGGGATTGGGATCGCGTGCGATGGAGTCAGCGATGCGGTCCCCGACAGCGGGCGGGACGGGGGTCTGGGAGCGGTCGGCCTGGAGGAGTTCTTCGGCGGAGGCGAAGTCCTGGCGGGCCTGGGTGGTGGCTTTGAGATCCTGCTCGGCCTTTTCGGAATGCTGGAGGCGGTTGTTCATGGCGTCAGGCGGTCTTGCGGAAGGCGGTGGCGAAGGCTTTGCGTGCGCGGTGAAGTTTGCCGCGGACGGCGTCGGTGGATTGTTGGGTGAGTTTGGCGACGTGATCGTAACTGAGGTCCTGGTCCGCCACGAGGAGGAGGAGGACGCGGTATTCTTCGGGGAGTTCATCCAGGGCGACCCGGATGCGCTGGCCGAGCTCGTTCATCTCGACATCGCGGAACGGGCTTTCGGAGGAGCCGGCGGCATTCTCGATGACGGTGTCATCGGTCTGGGTATGGACATTCCGGGCGTGCCAACTGCTCCGGAGATTGGAGCAGTGATTGAGGGTGATGCGATACAGCCAGGTGCGGATGTCGGCATCCCCTCGGAAACGGGAGAGGTTGCGCCAGGCCTTGAGGAAGACGTCGTGGGTGGCGTCCTCGGCCTGGCTGGGGTCGCCCAGGAGCCGGAGGGCGAGGTAGAAGACCTGTTGACTGTGGGCCTCGTAAAGCGCGGCAAACTCCGTCGGCAGGGTGGTGGGCCGGGCGGAGTCTGGAATCGGAGCGGCTTCCGTGGGCAGATCCATGACGTCGGGACGGGGTTGCACGGGGATTGGACCTCAGGCTGGGGCAAGTGTCACGCATGCTGAACGATGGAAATGGGAGGGGTTTGATCCGGGCTGGGACGCAGGGGTAGGGTGCCGCAACGCGTGACCGCTTCTGCACCGAGCCTGCTGCTGTTGATCCCTGCCTACAACGAGGAGGCGCGCCTCGGGCCGGTGCTGGAAGCCTACGCGGAACATTTCTTCCATCGGTATCCCGGCCGGTTCCAGCTGGTCGTGGTACTCAACGGTTGCCGGGACAACACCATCGGCGTGGTCCGGTCGGCGGAGCATCGGTACCTGTCCATCTCCCACCTGGATTTCCCGGCGCCGATCGGGAAGGGGGGGGCGTTGATCGAGGGCTTGAAGCTGGCGCCGTTGGCGGACCTGGTGGGGTATGTGGATGCGGACGGGGCGACGCCGCCGGAAGCGTTCCTGGATCTGGTGGAGAGCTGTGGACGGGGCGAGGCGGATTGCGTGGTGGCATCGCGATGGATGGAGGGTTCGCGGGTGAACGTGGCTCAGGCGCGGGATCGACGGTTTGCCAGCCGGTTGTTCCATGCATTTGTGGAGGGGTTCTTCTGGATGGGCATCCGGGACACGCAATGTGGGGCGAAGGTGATGCGGCGTGCGGTGGTGGAGACGGTGCAACCGCAGTTGCGCCTGGCGGACCTGGCCTTCGACGTGAACCTGCTGTACGCGACGAAGCGGGCGGGGTTCAAGGTGCTGGAGCGTCCGACCGTGTGGACGGACCAGAGCGGCTCCAAGGTCGCGTTCAACTTCCGGACGTCGATCAACATGCTGTTGTCGCTGCTGCGGTTGCGCCTGTTGTATTCGCCCTTCTACGTTTGGCTGCGTCCGTTGCGCCCACTTGAAGCCTGGGTCTATCGGAAGTTGAACGCGCCGCCACCGCGGACCTCGGAGGAAGCGCGTCGGGTCGAACCGGCCGCCCTGAGCCGCGACGACGCCGCCGGGCCGGGATGAGCGCGGATCAGCTCACGGAATCTCCACGCGGATGCGGAAGAACCGGCCGGACTCAAGGATCTCGATGGGGACGCTCCAGTCCTGCCCGGCCCGATCCAATCGGAATTCCGTGGCGACGGTCCACGGCGACGAAAGCGATTCGGCGGTCTCGATGATGACCCGGGCGTTGAGTGGGCCACGGATGTCCACGGCGAGCCGGTCGGAATCCACCTGGACCTCGACCGGAGGCGGCAACGGTTCGGAACCGAATCGGACAACCGAGGTGCCCGAGATCGGGAAGTCGGATCCATCGGCACTGACCAATCCGATCAGGGCGATCTCGCCGGTGAATCCTTCGGGTGCGCCCAGGCGATAACGGAGTGTGCGCGGTTGGTTGTCGAAGAACGGGCCCCAACGGATCACGCCTTCACCGGGCAGGAATGTGCCGTTGTCCGAGATTTCCGATGCCGTGAATCCAGCAGAGAGACGTTCTTCCATGGCGTGGGCGGATGCAGATGAGCCGGGACGGACTTCAAGGGTGATGACGCGTTCGCCTGAGCCTTCCGGGACAGTCCGGGTGGCGACGGCATCGGGATCGAGGGCGGGCGCGGCCTCGCGTTGCCCGCCTGAACCGACGGGGATCCACCAGGCAGGCGCGGAACCGAGGGTTGGGTCCAGTCGATAGGCTTCACCCGAGCGCCAGAGGAACCCGGCCCGGGTGACATGGTTCACCGGAATGGGATTGGGAGCCACGGACCAGGCATCGCCCCGTTTCCAGGCGGCGCCGTACCCGGTGGTTTCACAGGGGACGGAACACGCATCGAGGGACTGTGGTGCCATGGAACGCAAAGGTCTCAAGAGGAGCGATGCGAGATTGGAGAGGGTTTCCGTCGACTCCGTCTCCGGCATCCAATCCTGTCGCCTTCGTGTCTTCGTGCCTTCGAGTGATCCGTCGTCGATGCCCGTGCATTCCTATCGAGTCCTTCCTGCAGATGCACTGGATCGGTGCTGGAATGGGGACGGTTGGCTTGCCGGCGGGGTGAGGGTCGGCAACGATGGGTGGGATGAGCACACAGACGGCGGCGGCAACGGCGACGGCGGGGGTGGCGGATTGGG
>CAZDYB010000461.1:0-4145 GCA_964509045.1 uncultured Akkermansia sp. | reverse complement strand
CTGCTCCTGCTCCTCTGGCTCGCCGGTTCCGTTGCCCTCGCGGCCGTCCTCTTCAACCGTCAACGCCGGGTCCAACGTCTGCTCCGCACCGCTTCGTCCCCCACCCCTGAACTGGAGTCCATCCTCGCCCAGGCCAGCACAGAGGCCGGAATCTCCACCCGCCCCCGACTGCTCCTCACCACGGACAACCACAGCCCCGCCGTGTGCGGCCTCCTCCATCCCACGCTCCTGCTGCCCCGATCCCTCGTCGATGCGGTCTCACCCGAGGTCCTCCGCGATGTGCTCCTCCACGAACTGATCCACATCCGCCGACGTGACCTCTGGGCGAACGCCCTTCAGGTCGGCGTGCAGGTACTGTGGTGGTGGAATCCCGTCGCCTGGTTCGCCAACGCCCGGGTCCGGGCCCTGCGCGAACTCGCCGTTGACGAACAGGTCCAGCACCTGCACGGACCGCAGAACCCGACCGCCTATCCCGCAGCCCTGCTCGCGGTGGCCCGTCATTGTTCCTCCCAACCCATGCTCGCACTCAGCTTTGTCGGGATCCTGGAAACCAGCCGATCCCTCAAGCAACGCGTCGAACGTCTCCTCGCCCGCCCCACTCCCACACGTCCACAACTCGGCGGGAGCGGATGGATCACCATCCTCGCCCTCGCATTGCTCGTGATTCCCATGGGCCTCTCCCGCCGCGTCATTCTCGTCGCCGCCAAGAACCCCGCAGCGACCGACACGCCCAATGCCACCCACCACCTGAAGGTCGAATGCCTGCCCGATGGCCGATTTCAACTGGAGGACCAGGTCTTCCAACTCGCTCCTCTCACGGAGGAACTGAAGCGACGATCCCAGTCAGCCCGCGAACTCACCCTCTTCCTGGAATCCCGTCCCGACGCACCGATGACCGGCATCCTTGATGCGGTCAAAGCCGCCCAAGCCGCCGGCATCACCCGCATCAGCATCCAGACAACTTCGTCCCCGGCCCAACCCGAGGCCGGGAAGCCGGTGCCGGAAGGATTCGCTCCATACCGCAACCGCGAACAGATCAGCGCCAGGCTGGAGTCGGTCCGGTTGTCCGGACTGCACTTCGCAGGCACGCCGCTGGCCGAAGCCATCGAGGAACTTGCCTTGCGCTGCCGGGCCGCCGATCCCAACGGCTGGACATTCAACTATATCGTGGACACCAGTCCCATCGCCCCAGGCGATGTGCCCCGCATCACCTGGCAGCAGCCCATCGGTGAACTTCCCCTTGCCGAGATCCTGAACCGCATCGTCCGCAGCGCAGACAGCCCGCTGGGATTCGTGGTCGAGGACTACGCCATTGTCTTTCGCAATCCAACCAGTTTGAACACTCCCCCGCTGTTGAACCGCCGTTACCGGATTTCACGCAATGCGGTGGTCCCCAGTCTGGAGCGGGAACTCGGCAAACCAATCGGCACCAATCCCCCGGATGCCGGTGTCGCCCTCCGCACCTACCTCAACCAGCATGGCCTGCATTTCACGGCCACCCCGCCCGATGCCATGCCCGCCCAATATCAGTCGGCCATGTACTACAACGACCGGACCGGCATCCTGTTCGTCCGCATGACCGAGCCCGACTTGCAGCGGTTGGAGTCCGTCCTCGCCCCCATCAGCGGAGCGCCCCAACAGATCGAACTCGAGACGAAGATCCATGAGGTTTCCATCGACTCTGTGGGACGCCTTCAACTGGCAAGTCGGACCGCGAACATCCAGACCGGTCCCGGAGGCTCCAGCGCCTCCTTCATCCTGCGCCCCGCGGATGCCCGCAAACTGATGGACCAACTCAGTGCCCTCCCCGGTGTCTCCCAAACCTCCGCGCCGAAGATCACCACCCTGAGCGGACGGCTCTCCTCCATCCGGATCCATCCGCCCAACGCGACCTCGGACTCGGAAGACCTCGCCTTCGATCTCCTGACGACCATCGACGCAGACACGGGCCACATCGGCCTCACCCTGGTCGGAACCGATGGATGGAGCGAAACCGCGCCGGCCGAACCCAACGCCAATCCGCCGGTGGCCCAACGCGTCGTCCACACCCAACAACAGCTGGGCATCCCCGACCAGCACACCGTCGTGCTGATCAGCGAGGGACGCACGGTCCCCGGAAGCAGCCCGCACCGACGGATCGTCCTGATCACCCCAACCCTGATCGATCCCGCCGGTCGCCCCGTGAATCCCGAGCCCCGCTGAACCGACTTCCACAGAAGGAAACGGAGGGAACGAAAAGCGGAGGCACAACTCATCTTCGTTCCCCTTGTTTGCCTCTGTTCATGGTTGAACCCGGCACATCATTGGCATTGATGTTGGAGGAACCAAAAGCCGGAGTTCGGGCCGCCGCGCTTGCGGATGCCTTGTTCGGCGCGCCGGCAAGGGCATGCCCCGAATTTCCGAGTGGATCGAGGCAGCCGCAAACACTCAAATCACCAACATGAACACATCACCTGCACTCACCCGGCGTGACTTCACCAAGACCACCTTGCTCGCGGGTGCCGCCGTCGCATCGGGCGCGTTGCATTCATCGGCGGCAGACGCGTCCACGAAACGCATCCGGGTCGGCGTCATCGGCTGCGGCAGCGTGTCCCGCATGTACTTCCCGAACCTCAAGGAAAGCCCCCATGTGGAAATCGTCAGCGCGTGCGACATCCGACCGGAACGTGCAAAGGCGGCGGCGGAGAAATTCGGTGTGCCGCACCAATATCCCAACATCGACGCCATGCTCGCGGGTGCGCCGTTCGACCTCCTGGTGAATCTCACCGACATGCAGGAGCACGAGCGGCTGAACCGCCAGGCCATCGAGGCCGGCAAACATGTATGGAGTGAGAAGCCCATCGCCAATTCGCTCGCCGCCGGTCAGGAACTGCTCGCCATGGCCATCAAACGCGGCCAGCGCCTCTGGGGCGCGCCAACCGTCGTGCAGAGCCCGCAGTTTGCCTTCATGGCCAGGGAACTGGCGAAGAAGACGCTCGGAGTCATCGGCACCGCCCATGCCAGCTACGGCCATCTCGGGCCGGACTGGTCGTCCTTCTTCTACGAAAAGAATGGCGGCAGCCTGTGCGACCTCGGCGTGTATCAACTGAGCTTCCTCACCGGCCTCTTCGGCCCGGCGAAGTCGGTGACCGCCATGACCAGCATCGTGACACCCAGGCGCGACATCCGCGGCAAAGGCGAAATCACCGTGAGCGAGGAGGACAACGCCGTCGTTGTCATGGCGCACGCGGGCGGCGTGATCTCGCACGTCGAAAGCAGTTTCAATTTCTTCAACCCGAATGACCACGCCTACGCGGGGCAGGATCATCACACGCTCACTGTCACCGGACGCAAAGGCGTGATGAAGCTCGCGGGCTACGACTGGGGTCCGCACGGCGTGGATCTCAGCACGCAGGCTGAGCCAGCATGGAAGCGGTACGTCGGCGAAAAGCACGACTACGTCTGGCAGAATGGTGCCTCTCTGGCCGCCGAGTGCCTCGCCACCGGCAAGGAACCGCTCGTCACGCCGGAGCACGCGCTGCACGTCGTGGAAATCATGGCCGCCGCCCGCGAATCGCAAGCGCTGGGCAGGCATGTCACCATGACCTCCACCTTCAAGTGGCCGGTGGTGAGCTGAGGGCGAATGACATGCCCCAGTTGACGACAGTGTACCATCCGTAGGGCACCCCTACGGATGACAGTCTATTCAGGGGCGGATCCTCGCGATCCTCCAACCACTGTCACCGCCTTGGATGTGACCCCATTGTTTCCACACGGGTGATGGAGCAGACGGCAGAATATTTCTGAGCCGTATCCACGCGGTAGAGATCTCGCTCAGAGGCGGGGAGTCTCGGCATCCCTGAAGAGGCACGAAAACCAACCCCGGAGCGGCGAGGTTTGATCGCCGTGCCCAAGCCCCACACCCATCACCCCTCCCTCCGCGTCTCAGCGTCTCAGCGGGATACCTTCCCATCAGTCCGAACAAACCTTCCTGTCCCCACAATGAGGATGAGCCATCGATGTGCGGAATGAATTCCGCGCTCCACGAGCAAAGGACACAGGATCAGTTTTCCCCTTTCGTGTGGTTCGTGTGGTTCGTGGTTCAACAAACCCCGGAAGACCCAGCCCACGAAACTCACCCCAGGAGTAGTTTTCCATCTTTCAAC
>CAZDYB010000460.1:0-4145 GCA_964509045.1 uncultured Akkermansia sp. | reverse complement strand
GTTCGCAGGGGACATTGAAGCTGGTGCAGACGCGGACGTAATCGGGGTAGACGGAAGTGCGGGAATCGGGATTGCCGAGGTAGGTATGGCCGCGGTTGCCGCCGTAGAAGTTGTCTTCCCACTGCACGACCATGCCGAGGTGCTGGTTGTTGAGGATGATGGCCTTGGCGGCGATCTTCTCGACGTGGGCGGTGGCGAGTTCCTGGATGTTCATCAGGAAGGAACCATCGCCATCGATGTCGATGACCTGTTTGTCGGGGCGACCGACCTTGGCACCGAGGGCGGCGGGGAATCCGTAGCCCATGGAGCCGAGGCCGGCGGAGGTGATGAACTGGCGCGGGTGGCGGTACTTGTACCATTGACCGGCCCACATCTGGTGCTGGCCGACGCCGGTGGTGATGATGGCGTTGCCCTGGGTGAGGCGGTGCAGTTCCTCGATCACCATCTGGGGCAGGATGAACTCCTCGCCTTCCTTGACGAAGGGCTTGATGTGGTCCGAGTCGATGATCTGGGCCTTGGTGGTGTACTGGAAGGGGGCCTTGGCCTTCCACTCGGCGATCTGGGTGTGCCAGGAGTCGTATCGGCGTTGGATGCCGCCGCGACGTTCGATGAGTTGGTTGAGACGACGGAAGGCGTCCTTGAGATCGCCGTGGACGCAGAGGTGGGCGCGCTTGTTCTTGTTGTGTTCGGAACGGTCGAGGTCGATGTGGACGATGGTGGCGTCCTTGGCGAACTCGCTGAAGGCGCCGGTGACGCGGTCATCGAAGCGGACGCCGCAGGCGAGGAGGAGATCGGCGCCGGCCTTGAGTTTGACGAGGGGTTCGGAGGGGGAGAGGCGTTGGACGAACTCGCCATTGACGGCCCAGTTGGCGAAGGCGGCACCGTGCATGCCGAGCCAGCGGAGGGAGAGCGGGTGTTCCTCGGGGAAACCGCCGATGCCCATGAGGGTGGTGGTGACGGGGATGTTGCAGGATTCGGCGAGCTTGAGGAGTTCCTCGGCGGCACCGGAGGTGATGACACCGCCACCGACGTAGAGGACGGGACGTTCGGCCTTCTCGATGAGCCCGATGATCTCGTTGAGTTCGATGTCACCGGCGGTGATGTCATCGGTGTAACCGCGGAGACCGGCCTTGATTTCGTCGAGGGTGGGCCACACGGGTTGGGCCTTCTGCTGCTGGACATTCTTGGGGAAGTCGAGGACGACGGGGCCGGGTCGGCCTGATTCGGCGATGTAGAAGGCCTCGGCGACGATCCGGGGGATGTCGTTGATGTCGGTGATGAGGTAGGAATGCTTCACGATCGGCATGGTGACGCCGATCATGTCGGTTTCCTGGAAGGCGCCGCGTCCGATCATGGCCTGGGGGACCTGGCCGGTGATGGCGACCAGGGGACAGGAATCCATGAAGGCATCGGCGATGGCGGTGACGAGGTTGGTGGCGCCGGGACCGGAGGTGGCCATGCAGACGCCGGCCTTGCCGGTGGCGCGGGCGTAGCCTTCGGCGGCGAAGGAACCGCCCTGTTCATGACGCGGCAGGATGGTGCGGATCTTCGACTTGGTGAGGGACTGATGGAGTTCCATCGAGGCGCCGCCGGGATAGGCGAAGATGACTTCGACACCGGCCCGTTCGAGGGCCTCGACGAAGATGTCGCGACCGAACATCAGGGGGCCGACCTCGCGCTTGGAATCGGCAGGGGCGGATGCAGTGGCAGTACTCATGGTGTGTGAAAAATGGCGGCGATGGTCGGGGCCAACAAAAAACCCACGGCCCTCGCAGCCGTGGGTTCTTGTGGAAGCGTTTTCAGGCGCGACAAGTTCCCGCGGCGGCAGGGCCGCCTACTACGGGAAGTTTTACGAGGATCGCGCGCATTGTTGTGGGAGATACAACCGTTACGGGGTGGGTGGGTCAAGCTTGCAGGATGGTGTTGAACGAATGGGTCTGGCTCGACTGGGCTCAGTGCTTGCCTGCAAGCGGTTTTGTGATATCACCGACACCTGTCGGTTTGAGAGCGCACCGGCAGGAATCCTCCCTGATCAACCCATGAAAAGCATCCTTCCCCTGATTGTTGGAACGGCACTGTGTGCCGGGGTGGCCCACGCGGTCACCTTTGAGTACACGGCCAGCCTGAGTGGCGCAGCCGAAGTTCCCGCCAATGCTGGCACCGGTACCGGCGTCGGCATGTTCACCCTGGACGGCACCACGTTCACCTATGACGTGAGCTATTCCGGACTGACCGCGACCCCGTCGGCTGCGCACATCCACGGTCCGGCGGCAGTCGGGGTCAATGCCGGAGTGGTGTTTGCCATCCTGGCGGACGGCACATTGACTGCGGCTTCCGGTCGTTATTTCGGCACGGCCGAACTGACTCCGACGCAGGTGACCCAGCTCAATGACGGCCTGTGGTATGTGAACATCCATTCCGCCAGCTTCCCGGGCGGCGAGATCCGCGGCCAGGTCACGGCGGTGCCTGAGCCCTCCACCGTGGTGTTGGCGGTGCTGGGAACCGGCGGCCTGCTGTGGTTGCGTCGCCGGTCCTGAGCGGAAGCCGGTTTCTTGCCGGCCTCCGATTTTTCACAGCCCACCGTCCGGTGGGTTTTTTGTTTTCAGGGCCGATTCCGGACCAGGTGGATGGCGTGCAACCACCAGAGGTCGGGGTATTGGAGCGGGGGATGGTTGAAGTTGGGTGAGGTCAACACGGCATGGGACGGCTGTCCCCATTTCAATCCGGCGAACCGGGCGAGTTCCCGGCAGTAGTTCACCGTGGTGTGGGTGCCGTCGTATTCCGTGCGGACGTGAGGCAGGAGAGGGTCGACCAGGACCCCGGTGAAGTGGATGGGGATGGAAAGGGCGAGGGAGATCCCGAGGAGCGTGCGACGGGGTCCGTGGAGGTTTTGGGCGCAGGCGGGCCAGGCGAGGGCGGCAAAGGGGGTGAGGAAGACGAAGAAGCGGGAGCCGAATCCGACGCTGCCGCCCCAGAACGAGTAACCGCTGAGGAGGATGAGCTGGCACAGGGCGAGGGTGGGGATCAGGAAGGCGAGGGTCGGTTGGTGGCGGCGCAACAGGGGGAAGGCGATGCCGAAGACGGTGAGGGGGACGAGACCGTAGGGGATGAGGCCGTGGACGGGATCGAGGAGGACCTCGGTGGCATGGGTGAACCATCGGCCCAGTGGGAGCACCTGATAGGGTTCGAAGTTGATGTATTGAACTGTCCAGGGGCTTCCGTATCGGGCCTGGTTGTAGAGGAAATGGATGACAGCGGCGGGGAGGAAACCGGCGATGACGGAGAGCAATCCGAGGAGTGCAGGGATGGGCGGGGAAAGTCGGGCGCGACCGAGGACGATGGCCAGGGTGAGGGGTGGAATGAGGACTGCGGCTGGTGGACGGGCGAGGAAGGCGAGTCCGAGGAGGAATCCGCTCAGGAACAGGCGTGTGCCACCGATTCCGGGACGGACCACGCACCAGGCGCCGAACAGGGCGAGTGCCATGGGCAGGTCGCTGCCTTCGCGTTTGGAGTAGGGGAAGAGCAGGGTGGCAAAGGCGAAGAGAAGGACACCGGCCGAAGCGACGCGGGTCTGGAGTCCGGCCCGGCGCCATTCGAGACAGACGAGGAGCAGGAGGCACCAGGCGACGAGCGGTACGGTGAATCCGACGCAGAGTTCCTCCCAATTCTCGATGGCTCCGATCCCGGTGGCTGAGCCGAGGGTGCGTCCGAGGAGGACGGGGAGGATCCAGAGGATGGAGGTGAGGATTCCGTAATGGCAGACGGGTTTGCCGTCGGTGCCGGTCAGGGTGGCGAAATCGCCTTCGACCGAGATGGTTCCCTGGATGAGGGAACGGGTCAGGGCCAGCATGAGTCCGGAGTCGGCATTGCCGATCCGGCCGGAGGCGGTGAGGAGTTGGATGAGGAGGACGGAGCCCAGGGCGGTCCACGGGAGACGGGCTGGGGGATCGGGCTGGGGCTTCACTTCTTGGGGAGGATTCTCAACGATCCGGGTTCGGGGCATCATTTCATGAAGCCGCGCTGCCAGAGGTCAAGATGATGGAGCGCAGCCAGGACGATGGCATGTCGGATACGGCCCTGGGCGACGAGGTGCGGGACTTCATCCAGGGGCACGAGGCGGACGCGGATGTCTTCGCTGGGATCGA
>CAZDYB010000459.1:2878-4151 GCA_964509045.1 uncultured Akkermansia sp. | reverse complement strand
TGTCCCTATTCCTCTTCCCTGTCGTCCTCTACGGATTCATGTGCTTGGGACAGCGCTTCCCGAAATCCGAGGCCAGCACCCAGGGTGTCAGCTTCGGCGCCATGCTCGCCGAGTTCACCGCCCCGCTCCTACTCCTCCTCCTCGTCATCCATGCCATGGTCGGCTACGTCGAACTCGGCACCGACTCCTGGATCGCCAACATCACCGGCGCCATCATGGCCAGCAAAACCAAGGGCCTCCTGCTCTTCGTCTACACCTCTGCCCTGATGTTCGTCCTCCGCTTCTTCGCAGGCCCCATCGTCCATCGCATCTCCCCCATCGGCCTCCTCTTCGTCAGCGCCTGCTTCGGAGCCATCGGCCTCACCCTCCTCAGCGCCGCGGATACCGTCATCCTCTGCGTCATCGCCGCCTCCGTTTATGGCATCGGCAAGACCTTCCTCTGGCCCACCATGCTCGGTGTCGTCTCTGAACGATTCCCCCGCGGCGGCGCCATCACCATCGGCGCCATTGGTGGCGTCGGCATGCTCAGTGCCGGTCTCCTCGGCGGCCCCGGCATTGGCTTCAAACAGGACTACTTCGCCTCTGCCAACCTCAAGGAAAAGGCGCCCGCCGCCTACGAACGTTACAAGGCGGATGGCGAAAACTCCTTCCTCGGCGTCAAGACCGTCGGTCTCAATGGCGCCAAGGTCGGACTCCTCAGCGAAAAAGGTGAAAAGGAACTCGTCCGCACCACCGAACTCCTCGCCAAGGAAAACCGCACTGATCCGAAGCACGAAGCCCTCGTCGCCTGGTGGGCCACCGCCAAGGCCACCGCCGCCACCGACAAACCCGCCGTCGAAGCCGCCGGCCTATTTGGCGGTCGCAACGCCCTCCGCGTCACTGCCTTCATCCCCATGGCCATGGCTGTCCTCTATCTCCTGATCCTTCTCGGATTCAAAGCCAAGGGCGGCTACAAAGCTGTCGAGGTCGGCACAGCAAAACACTGATCCCAGCCCGGGCTTCAAGCCCCACACAAAAAGGCGGTCCCGCTCACGCGGGACCGCCCTTTTTCTTTTCATCAACACCCGAAAACCGGGTGTCGTCCGTCAACCGGACGTCAGTTCGCCGCCTTCTCGATCCCCAACAACTCCACGTCGAAGATCAACGCCGAGTTCGGCCCGATCTTGCCACCCGCACCCCGCTCGCCATAGGCCAGCTTGGACGGGATGTAGATCTGCCACTTGTCGCCCACCTTCATCAACTGGAGCGCCTCCACCCAGCCCGGGATCACGCC
>CAZDYB010000459.1:0-2778 GCA_964509045.1 uncultured Akkermansia sp. | reverse complement strand
ATATCCGTCCCCAACGCATAGCTGGTCCGCAGCTTCGGATCCTTCAGGTCCGGCTTCTCCTGCCCAAACACACTCCCCGCGATCAACGCCGCGGCCGCCACACTCGTCACTCGTTGCAAAGTCATGGATGCTTTCTTGAAAATCCCGGAACCAAACCGGAAACGCCCGGGACCCTCCGCTCCCACACATCGAAGTCAAGGTTCCCGTCCACTCCCCACCCGATCCGCAGCGCCCATGCATCAGACTCATTGAAGGGCTGAGCCGCGAAGGAACGCAAAGAACTCAAGAAAGGGGATGAGCCAGTTGATTGGAGAGTGCTTCCGGTGCCTCGGTCTCCCGCATCCGTTCCTGTCGCCTTCGTGTCTTCGTGCCTTCGTGTGAGCCTGCTTCGATCCGGATCCACCCCAGCTCAAGCCTCATGCATACGCGCTGCCCGATCCGCAGCGCCTACGGCTTCGGCAACGCCTTGTCGAAGGCATCCGCCAGACTCCCCAATCCCCCCGCGTTCTCCCAACCCGACCTCGGTGCCGGCCGACCCGGTGCCGGTCGTCCACCCGCCGGACGCGGCCCATTCCCCTTCGGTGCCGGTCCAGTCGGACCCGTCCGCGCCCCCCGAGGAGTCACCTCCGGATTCGCCTTCAACGACAGGGCGATCCGTTTCCGGTCCAACTCCACTTCCAACACTGTCACCTGCACCCGTTGTCCGGCCTTCACCACCTCGCCCGGATCCTTCACGAACCGATCCGCCAGGTGACTCACATGCACCAGTCCATCCTGGTGCACCCCGATGTCCACGAAGGCGCCGAATGCCGTCACATTGGTGACAATCCCCGGCAATCGCATTCCCGGCTTCAGGTCTTCCATCCGGTTCACCCCGTCGGCAAAGGCAAACGCCTCGAACTGCTGACGCGGATCCCGGCCCGGTCGCGAAAGCTCCGCGAGGATATCCTGCAACGTCGGCAACCCGAGATCCTCACTCACATACTTCTCGGGCCGGATCCGCGCCCGGACCGATCCATCCTTCAACAGGTCCACCACCCCACACCCCAGATCCCGCGCCATGGCATCCACCACCGCGTACCGCTCCGGATGCACCGCGGACCCGTCCAACGGATTCTCCCCATCCCGGATCCGGAGGAAGCCGGCGCATTGTTCAAACGCCTTGGGACCCAGACGCGCCACCTGAAGCAGGTCACGCCGGGACCGGAACGGCCCGTGGGCATCGCGATGCGCCACGATCCCCGAAGCCAGGGCCGGGCCGAGTCCGGCCACATAGGAAAGCAACTGGCGACTCGCCGTGTTGAGCTCCACTCCCACCCGGTTCACACAGGACACCACCACGTCATCCAGGCCGTTCTTCAACTGGTTCTGATCCACGTCATGCTGGTATTGCCCCACACCGATCGACTTCGGATCCAGCTTCACCAACTCCGCCAATGGATCCATCAGACGCCTTCCGATGCTCACCGCTCCGCGCACGGTGATGTCCTGGTCGGGGAACTCTTCCCGGGCGACTTCCGAAGCCGAATAGATCGAGGCACCCGATTCATTGACCAACACCACCGGAATCGACACCGGCAACCCAAGGCCCCGGACGAACTGTTCGGTTTCGCGACTCGCCGTGCCGTTGCCGATGGCGATGGCCTCGATCCCGAACTTCTGGACCAACGCCCGCAACACCTCGCCGGATTCCCGGCCTTCCGCCGCCGAATGGGTCAGGTGCACCACCGTGTTGTGCAGGAGCTTTCCCTGGCGATCCAGGCACACCACCTTGCACCCCGTCCGGAATCCCGGATCCATCGCCAACACGTTCTTCCGCCCCAACGGCGACGCCAGCAGCAGTTCCCTCAGGTTCTCCGCAAACACCCGCACCGCCTCCAGATCCGCGCGCCGCTTCGATTCCATCCGCGTCTCCGCCTCCATGGAAAACCCGAGCAACCGCTTGTATCCATCGTGCACCGCCAACCGGACCTGCTCGGTTCCCGGACGTCCCGCCGTCTTCAGATAAAGCCCCTCAAGGATGTTCAGCGCCAACTCTTCGGGCGGCGAGATCCGCACCAGCAACACCCCCTCGGTCTCACCCCGTCGGATCGCCAGCATCCGATGGCTCGGAATCTTCCCCACCGGCTCCGACCAGTCGAAGTAGTCCTTGAACTTCGCTCCCTCGGTCTCCTTCCCGGTCATCACCTTCGACCGCACCACCCCTTCCGCCCAGAACAACTCCCGCATCCGCGCCCGCGCCGTGGCATCGTCGCTCACCCGTTCCGCCAGGATGTCCCGCGCCCCCGCCAACGCCGCGTTCACATCCGCCACACCCTTGGCTTCATCCACGAACCCCGCGGCCGCCTCCAGCGGATCCAACGTCTCCTGCTCCGTCCACAACCGCTCCGCCAACGGCTCCAACCCGGCCTCCTTCGCAATGATCGCCCGGGTCCGACGCTTCGGCCGATACGGTGCGTAAAGGTCCTCCAACTCCGACAGCGTCGTCGCCTCCCGCGCCGCCTGCGTCAGGGCATCGGTCAACAGGTTCCGCTCCGCCAACGATCGCAGGATGGTGTCACGCCGCTGCTCCAGTTCCAGCAACTGGATCAACCGGTCGCGGATCGCCGTGATCGCCACTTCATCCAGCGATCCCGTCGCCTCCTTCCGATACCGCGCTATGAACGGCACCGTTCCCCCCTCCGCGAGCAACCGCGATGTGGCCACCACCTGACGGACCGGGATCTTCAATTCGGCGGCAACCCGCGCAACATGACTCTCGTTCATCGTGACAAGGCC
>CAZDYB010000458.1:3533-4155 GCA_964509045.1 uncultured Akkermansia sp. | reverse complement strand
GGCGATCTGGACTGGATCGTGATGAAGTGCCTGGAGAAGGATCGCCAGCGTCGCTACGACACGGCCAACGGACTCGCCGCCGACTTGAAGCGCCATCTGGACAATGAACCGGTGCTCGCCCGGCCACCGAGCGCGGCGTACAAGTTCCAGAAGGCATTTCGCCGGAACAAGCTGGTGTTCAGTGCTGCGGCAGCGGTGGCAGTGGCGCTCATCCTCGGAGTCATCGTCAGTGCCTGGCAGGTGGTGCGGGCAAGGCGGGCGGAAGCCGACGCCAAAGCCGCGCTCCACTTCATCCAGGACGGCGTGTTGAGCCAGGCCAGTCCCGGTTCTCAGCCGAATCGCGACCTCACCGTCCGTGCCTTGCTCGAGAGTATCGCTGGTCGGCTCGATCGAGCGACCGGACGTACGCCCCTCGTTGAGGCTTCCATCCGGCAGACTCTCGGCTCGGTCTATACGGAACTCAGCGACTACCCAGGAGCCGCCCGACAATATAACATCGCGCTCCAGCTTCAGCGCACACACCTCAGCGAAAGCCACCCCGATACTCTGCGCTCGCTCCACGGTCTGGTCATGGCCTGCTGGTGGAATGGCGACCTTGCCCAGGCCGAGCCGCTCACCCGGG
>CAZDYB010000458.1:0-3523 GCA_964509045.1 uncultured Akkermansia sp. | reverse complement strand
GCTCAGGATCAGCACCGAAGCCTTGGGCGAAAAGGACCCGATCACGCTCCAGTTCATGCAGGCGCGCGCGTTCGTTGTGATGACACTGGGGGAAATGCCCTGGACGAAACTCGAACCGTTCTATCTCAAAGCCCTGAAGTTGCACCAGGAAGTCCTGGGCACGAACGACTTGAGGACGTTGACACTGATTCAGGGACTCAGCCACGGCTACGTTTTCAATTGGCAGGAGGCGAAGGCGGAGTCGTTGATCGTGGAGGCACTCGCTCGATCGCAACTGGCGACGAACCATCCACAGACGGGCATGCTGACGATTGCCCTGGGTTGGAGCTACGCGCAATTGAACCAGTTGGAAAAGGCCGAAGACCTTGCTCGCCGCAGCTGGGTCCTGCGGAGGAACATCCTCGGTGACACAAACTCCCGCACCCTCTCCAGCGCTCTCATCCTGGCGACGGTCCACGTCCATCAAAAGCAGTTTGACAAAGCCGAGCCACGCACCGCTGAGGCATTCAGGCTAAGACCCAGCTTGGCTGGTATTAATGATCTGTATCTGGCTTACCTCGAACAAGGCCAAGTCGCCAGAGCCGCCGAACTGTGCGACTGGGGTTTGCAGGCCATGCCGCGCAAGCCGGACGTCAGCCATGTGATGCTCCCTCGTATCATCACTCAACTCGGCGCGGTCCGTCTCGCCCAGGAGAAATACTCCGAGGCCGAAGAACTTCTACGCGAGAGTCTGCTTCTGGCGGAAAAGCGCTGGCCTGATGCAGCCTACCGCTACCACGTGATGAGCCTGCTCGGCGCGAGTCTGTCGGGCCAAAAGAATTACGCCGGCGCCGAACCGCTCCTGCTTCAGGGCTGCCAGGGGCTCCAACAGCGCCAGGCCAGCATGCCCCTGATTCTCAACGCCCCGCGCCGGATCACGGAAGCCCACGAACGCCTGGTCCAACTCTACGACGCCTGGGGCAAACCCGGCCAGGCCGCCGAGTGGAAACAGAAGCTGGCCGCGTTCCAGCAGGCCAACCCAGCGGGCGGGAAGACACCGGAGCGACCATGAACGAAGTGACGCGCATCCTCCACGCCATCCAGGAGGGCCAGACACAGGCCGCCGAGGAGCTGTTGCCGCTGGTCTATGAGGAACTGCGGCGCATGGCGGCGGCGAAGATGGCGCGGGAACACGCGGGCCTGACCCTCCAACCCACCGCCCTGGTCCACGAGGCCTGGCTGCGCCTGGGCGGCGACGACCAACCGACGTGGGAAAACCGTGCGCATTTCTTCGGGGCCGCAGCGGAGGCCATGCGCCGCATCCTGGTGGAGCGCGCCCGACGACGGCTTCGCCAGCGGCACGGAGGTGGGCAGGAGCGGGTTGACCTCGACGAGGTGGAGATCGCGGCGCCGACCGACGACGACGAGGACCTTCTCGCCATGCACGACGCGTTGGATCGCTTCGCGGCTGTAGACCCGGAGAAGGCGGAGTTCGTCAAACTCCGCTATTTCGTGGGCCTGTCCCTGGAAGAGGCGGCCGGCGCCCTGGGTGTTTCCCTGACCACGGCCAAACGCTGGTGGCAGTACGCCCGCGCCTGGCTGAAGGTGGAAATGCGCCGGAACTGAGCCTCCGGAACTTATCCAAAACTTCCTGGGCCTTTTGGAAGCGAAACGGCGCATGACCTGTTGGAAGCGATTCGATCCACTTCAGCGACCCGCAGGGGACGTCCCAGCCTGGCCGCTTCTACCGCCTGCGCACACCCTAACCCGAGAATGTCATAGCCTTTCGATGATTTCCGTCCCTCGCGTGTGCGGGGGCGGTGAGTTCCGGTGGCAAATCCGTGTGTGTCCACCGGAACTCGCATTCTGTTCGCCGACAATCGATTCACACTCCACTTCTCGACGGCCAATCTTCTGCTTTCGCAGCCTGTACTCCTTGAGCGCGGGGAGCGAAGCCAAGGCCTGAATCACCAACCCAACCCTTCTTATATCCCATGTGTGGCATCGTCGCCTTCTTCTCCCGTAAAAGTCCCGCCAACGGCGACCCGTTGCGGCGCGCCACCGCCTCGCTGCATCACCGCGGGCCCGACAACCAAAGCCAATGGGTGTCGCCCGACCGGCGCGTGGGCCTCGGTCACGCGCGTCTGAGCATCATTGATCTCCGCGGCGGCGACCAACCCATCGCCAGCGAAGACGAGCGTCTCCATATCATCGTCAACGGCGAGTTCTATGACTTCGAACGTATCCGCCGCGAACTGGAGTCGCGCGGCCACCGTTTCCGGACCCATTCCGACAGCGAGATCGCACTGCATCTTTACGAGGACGTCGGGGTGAACTGCCTGCCGCAACTGCGCGGCGAGTTCGCGTTCGCGCTGTGGGATCGCAACAACCAGACCCTGTTCGCTGCGCGCGATCGGTTCGGGATCAAGCCGCTCTTCTACGCCTGGCACAACGACACGCTGTATCTCGCATCCGAGGTGAAGGCTTTGTTTGCTGCGGGCGTGCCGGCGCGCTGGGATCACGAAGGGTTTTACCAGGGCGCGAGCGGATTCGGTCCGCCGGACCGGACGTTGTTCGAGGGCGTCTTCCAGGTTCCGCCGGGGCACTATATCCTGGCGACACCCGGAAGTTTCCGCCTGCTGCGCTATTGGGATTTTGATTATCCCACCGCGACCGGGTTGGCCTCCCAGACGGGCGATGACCAGTCCTACATCGAGAGGTTTGGCGCCCAACTGGACGAGGCGGTTCGCCTGCGGATGCGTGCCGACGTGCCGGTGGGCTGTTATCTAAGTGGCGGCCTGGACTCGTGCGCGGTGCTGGGTCTCGCCGCCCGCCACGCCCGTGAACCGATCCACGCCTTCACGCTGACCTTCGACCAGTCCGCTTACGACGAAAGCAGCATCGCCCAGGAAATGGCGGCGCATGCGGGCGCGAAGTTTTATCCGATTCCCATCCGGCAGTCCGACCTCGCCGACCATTTCGCGGACGCGATCTGGCATGCGGAGACGCTCTGCTTCAACGGCCACGGCATCTCGAAGTATCTGTTGAGCCGGGCGGTGCGCGATGCCGGCTACAAGGTCGTGTTCACCGGTGAAGGGTCCGACGAGATCCTCGGCGGCTACGCGCATTTCCGCAGCGACATGCTGCTCCACAATGCGCAGGGCCAGGACCCGGCCGAGGTGCAGCGGCTGTTGAAGGAACTGGAGGACAGCAATCCCGTCTCGCGCGGCCTGCTCCTGCCGGCGGGTGACGCGGTGCCGCTCGATTCCGTGCAGCGCACCCTGGGTTTCGTCCCGACGTGGTTCCAGACCTTCGCCGGTGCGGCGGTGAAGCGGCGGTCGTTGTTGTCCGGCGCATTCAAGGCGGAGTTTCCCGATCACGACGGCGCGCGCGTGTTTCTCAACCAGCTCGACGTTGCCGGACAGCTCACGGGCCGTGATCCGTTGAACCAGGCGCTGTATCTCTGGAGCAAGAGCATGCTGCCGAACTACGTTCTCACCCTCCTCGGCGATGAATTCGGCGCAGAGGTCGATCACGTAGTCCT
>CAZDYB010000457.1:0-4161 GCA_964509045.1 uncultured Akkermansia sp. | reverse complement strand
GATCGGCAGGACAAGCTTGCGAACTTCTCCAATTTCGGTGCGACCCGCGTCCATCTGGGTGCCCCCGGCGTTTCCATCTTCTCCAGTGCCCGCGGTTCCAACACGGAATACAAGACCTTCGATGGCACCAGCATGGCCGCCCCCCATGTCTGTGGCGTGGCCGCCCTGGTCCTCGCCCAACACCCGGCCAGTTCACTCGCCGCGCTCCGGCAGCGTCTCCTGAGTTCGGTGGTCCGGACCGATGCCCTCCGCGGAAAGACCATCACCGGAGGCCGCGCCAATGCCCGCGCCGCACTGACAGTGACCCCGGATGACCGCCTGGAAATCGAGGTCAATCCTCCCGAGGGACTCCGGCTCACCGGTGGCGCTTCCACCCCGTTCTTCGTCCGGGTCACCGATCTCGATCCGATCGTCAACGCCACGGTCAGCGCCCGGCTGCCCTCCGGAACCTCCGTCACCTTCCGCAATGACGGGGTCAGTCCCGACGTCACCGCCAATGACGGGTCCTACTCCGCCAACCTCGCCATCCCGGGCGATACCAATCGCCTTGTCCTGAGCCTCATCGCCACCGCCCCGGGCAAGATTGGCGTCACCAACGAACTCGTCTGGTCGGTGATCGGTCTCATTCCCAACGACGCCTTCGCCAACCGCTCACCCATCACCGGCCTCAATGCCTCCATCCAGGGCCACAACATCGGGGCCACCGTCCAGACCGGTGAACCCCGCCATGCCGGAACTGCCGGTGGCCGATCCATCTGGTGGTCGTGGACGGCACCCGCCTCCGGCACCGTCAACCTCACCACGTCCGGCAGTGACTTCGACACCGTGCTCGCCGTGTACACCGGCACCGCCCTCAACGCCCTCCAGGCCGTGGCCTCCGATGACGACAGCGGTCCGGGCACCACGAGCCAGGTGACATTCCAGGCCACCTCCGGTGTCACCTACCAGATCGCCGTCGATGGCTATGCGGGCGCCGAAGGGCTCATCCAGATGACCCTGGCCACTTCCGGCGTTGCCCAGGCCCCGGCCAACGATGCCTTTTCCGCACGCACTGCCCTCACGGGTGCCTCGATCAATGTCACCGGCTCCAATCTCGCCGCCACCTCCGAGGACTTCGAACCCGCCCACGCCGGCAATCCTGCCAGCCGCTCTGTCTGGTGGTCCTGGACCGCTCCCCTCTCCGGCATCGCCTCCATCCACACCGATGCCTCCAGCTTCAACACCCGGCTGGCCATCTACACCGGCTCAGCCATCAACGCCCTGACTCCGGTTGCCTCCGACGACGACGGTGGCGACGGGGACCGCAGCCGGGTCGTCTTCCCGGTCGTTTCCGGCGTCATCTATCAGATCGCCGTCGACGGCTTCAACGGCGCCCAGGGCAGCATCGGGTTGAACATCCAGGCCACGGTTCCGCCGCCGCCGCCCCAGAACGATCTTTTCGCCCAGCGCGTGGTGTTGTCAGGAGCGGAGGCGACCGGGCTCGGGGATACCCGGACCGCCACCCGTGAAGCCGGCGAACCGGATCATGCCGGCAATTCCGGCGGCGGTTCAGTCTGGTGGTCATGGACCGCGCCCCGGGCCGGTCGTCTCACGCTCAGCACCGCCGGCAGCGACTTCGACACCCTGCTCGCCGTCTACACCGGCGCCAGCCTTGCCAGCCTGACCCAGATCGCCTCCAACGACGACGATCCCAACGGCGGCACCACCAGCCGCGTCGGCTTCGATGTCGAGGGCGGTGTCACCTACCAACTGGCCGTTGATGGCCGGAACACCGGTCTTTCCTGGGCCACGGGCAGCGTCGTCCTGAACCTGTCCCTCGGCCTGGTCTCCACCGGCCCCGGCAACGACCTCTTCGCCAACGCCACCCTGCTCACCGGCACCTCAGCCAGCGTCACCGCCAACAATGTCGGCGCCACCGCCGAACCCGGCGAACCCAACCACGTGGGCGCCTTTGGCGGTCGCTCCGTCTGGTGGACCTGGACCGCTCCCGTCAACGGAATCGTCATCCTCGACACCAGCGGCAGCACCTTCGACACCGTCCTCGCCGCCTACGTCGGTTCCTCCGTCAGCGCCCTCACCATCATCGCGGCCGATGACGACAGCGGCAGCGGCACCACCAGCCGCGCCGGATTCAGTGCCCAGGCCGGTACCACCTATCGGATTGCGGTCGACGGCTTCCTCGGGGCCGAAGGCGCCATCACACTCGCCCTGAGTCAGGAAGAGGCGCCTCCCGGCCCCCCCAACGACAACTTCGCCGGGGCCATTCCCCTGCCCGCCGCCGGAGGCATCTTCACCGGCTCCAACAGCAATGCCTCCCGCGAACCCGGTGAACCCAGTCACGCCGGTCAACCCGGCGGCGGTTCCGTCTGGTGGACCTGGACCCCCTCGGCATCCTCCTACGCCGCCATCAACACCACCGGTTCCTCCTTCGACACCCTGCTCGCCGTCTACACCGGCGATTCCCTGGGCAACCTCTCCCTCGTCGCCGCATCCGATGACGCAGACTCCTTCACCAGCGCCGTCGACTTCGCCACCACCGCCGGCACCACCTATCACATCGCCGTCGATGGCTACGGCGGTGCCACCGGCGACATCCAACTCGAAGTCCTGGCCGACATTCCGATCGTCTTGCCGCTCAATGACGCCTTCGTCAACCGGAGCCGGTTGCCCGCCGACGGGGCCCTGATCGACACCTCCAATGCCGGAGCCAGTTCCGAACCCTCCGAACCGTCCCACGCCGGCAATCCCGCACTCCGATCCCTCTGGTGGACCTGGACCGCACCCACCAACGGTTCCGTCACCCTCTCCACCGGCGACAGCAGCATCGACTCCCTCCTTGCCGTCTACACGGGTTCCAACCTCGGTTCCCTCTCCGGCGTCGCTTCCAATGACGACAGCCCCACCGACTTGACCAGCAAACTGACCTTCACCGCCACCGGCGGCACCGAGTACCAGATCGCCGTCGATGGCTTCGGCGGCGAGACCGGCCCCATCCGGTTGTCCCTCCTGTTCACCCCGGCCGGCACGTTCGCCCCCGATAGCCATGAACCAGACGATTCATCCGCCCAGGCCGGCATCGCCATCAATGGGCAAACCCAGCTGCGATCCCTCCATCGGGTCGGCGATGTGGACTGGGTCCGGTTCAGCATTCCCACCTCACCGACCGATGTTCAGATCGAGACGGCCGGCGCCTCGGGCGACACCGAGATCCGGGTCTTCCATTCCAGCGATTTCAGCCAGTCTCTCGGCTACGACGACGACAGTGGGCCCGGCGGGTTTGCGCGACTGCAACTGATTGGACTGGAAGCCGGCACCTATTACGCCCGCATCTCGGACTTCGGCAGTGACAGCCCGATCCGATCCTATTCCCTCCGCGTCTCCTGGCGGGCCGGGGTCGTCCCCGGCAACGCCGACCGATACGAACCCGACAACAGCTTCAGCGCCGCCCAACCGATCGGAAACGGGGACATCCAAGGCCGCTCCATCCACACCCTCGGCAATCAGGACTGGGCCCGCTTCACCCTGGCTGGGCCCGCTTCCAATGTGCAAATCGAGACCGACGGTCCCAGCGGCGACACCGAGGTCTGGCTCTACGGGCCCGATACCACCGCCACCACCATCGGATACGACGACGACGGTGGATTCGACCTGTTCTCCCGGATCAACGTGCCAAGCCTCGCCCCAGGCACCTACTACATCCGCATCCGGGCCTTCGGGAACAGCGTCATCCCATTCTTTGTCCTGCTCGCGTCCTGGACCGAATCCCTGCCGCCAGCCCCGCCCGATCTGTCCGTCACGGCATCCGCCGATGGCTCCGGGATGGTCCTCCGCGTGGTCGGCACTCCCGGGCGCACCTACCGGATCGAAGTCCAGAACACGCTCAACCCGGCGCAGTGGGATTCGCTGACCACGGTGACACTCACCGAATCCAGCCAGCTTTGGACCGATCCGGTCGGCCCGGGAAGCACCCAACGATTCTACCGCGCCGTGCTGGCTCCGTGAGCCGCGGATTCAAATCGGGACAACCCAGGGCATCGGTCGTCGATGCTCCCTCAGCCCTGGGCTGGATTCCCGGTCCCTGTTGGGGAGCAGGCCTGCGTTGCAGCTCCGGCTCAGCCGTTCAGCGCTTCGTACACCTTCCCGACCATATCCTTGCCCGGG
>CAZDYB010000456.1:0-4166 GCA_964509045.1 uncultured Akkermansia sp. | reverse complement strand
TGCAGGGGAAGGAGTCGCCGGGTACCTTTGCACACCTGCGCACCGGACGGCGATCCGGTGGGAAAGGATCGATCCCGACTTCGGGAGCCCGGCCAGGATCTCCTCCACCTCGGTTTCGTCCGCGTCCCTGCGCGGGATCTCCACGGCATGGACACGGCTCAGATCTTCGGGAAAGACAGGCGGTGTGCCTCCTGGATCGTATCGCGCCATGCGTCGGTAATCCGCGCTTCCGTCGCGAACTCCGGCCAGCGTCGCACCGCCGCCTGTACTTCCGCGAGGATCGATCGGGCGCGTCCACGTTTCATCCCCGCCCCCTTCGCACACGCCTCGAAATCCGCCTCCGTGAAGCCATCCCTCTTTCCGTTCAGCGTCATCTGGTGGGTTGCGGTCCACGGGCCGGACGGATTGTAGCTGTAGGTCACGTCGTAGGCCGGAGCGAGGGACCACTCGCCCTGCTGGTTCATCAGGAAGGCGATGTTCTTCACGTGGTCGTCCTGGTTCCGCGCCACCATGTTGAAGGCCATCCTGCGGAACTGCTCCTCCACGGCGGACATCGGCAGCCTGAGCTGGCGGAGGGTGAGCAGAGCCTGTTCGTAGGAATAGGCACCGGCCTGGTTGAAATCGAAATGCGCCAGCGCGCAGAGCGATTGCATGTGCAGCTTCGATCCGCCCGGCAGACGGTCAAAGCGCCGCGTCATGAAGTGCCGCCGTCCGTTCTCCTCCAGCAACCGGCACTCGTTCATCGTGATGCCCGCCGCCCCCGCCATCCGGTGATACGCAAACTCGATGGCACCGTAACCCTTCGGGTCTTCCAGTTCCTTGTCCTTGTTGCCCGCGACGCCATCAAACTTGAGCAGCCAGTGGTCGAAACCCTCACCGGCCGCGACCTGCCCCGAGCGCACTTCGTTGGTGGTGCGATTCCATGCGATCACCGCCTTCGCCCGCGCGCCGCCGGCCGACGTGCCGACGCTCAGGATGTCGCGCAGCGCCTGCTCCTTGCCGGCCTCGTTGAAACGGCCCTGGAGATGTCCCCGGTGCGTCAACACCTCGCCTGCCAACCGCACCAGCGCGTCCACCTCGATCCTGGACGCCTTGCGCGCCTTCGGGCCGAGGGCTGGGACGAACTCCAGCGCGCCCATCCCGCGCGAACCCGTGTAGCAGAGACGCTCGACGGCGTTGAAGCCCTCCGGCGTGCGGCCCTGCGTCGCCAGCCAGGCATTGATCAGCGCATTGCCGAACCGGTCCGGCAGCGAATCCGCCAGCAGCCCCGGCAACCCGTGGAAGGTGTTCCTCGCAAGCGCGGGGAATTCATACACCTCCCCGGTCAACGGCATCGTCAGCGGCGAAATCTCGATCCCGCTGCGCGCGAAGTCGGAGGCGTACTGGAACCTCGCCACGTCCCGCCCTCCGTCGAGCGCCACTGCACCGATCGTCCGCCCCCAGAGTTGCACCTCGGCAATCATGTCGGCTCACCCCACGTCCATTTCGTCCCCTCACCCGCCGCCGCCTGCCTGCCGGTCGCCCGCCGACGTGGTCGGCCCTGCTGCTTCAGTTGGGTCATCGGGCTGGGTGCCTCTTCCGGGATGAGCGTGTCGAACCGCTCCAGCAGACCCAACACCCGGCAGACCCGCAGGAAACCCGACAACTGCGTCGCTGCCGCCCCCAGTTCCAGCCGTTGCACCGTCCGCAACCCAAGGCCGGCCTGCTCGGCAAGCTGTCCCTGGGTCAGGTTCTTCGACAACCGTCGCCGGGCCAGCCGCGAACCGATCAGGTCGAGCAATGCCTGATCGGTGATGTGGGCCGTGATCTTCATGTGCCCAAACTGGCGCCTTGAACACTGAATTCAACATAAAACGTCGTTTATGGCGCTTACTGAATTATCATTTAAAGCGCCATAAACGGCATTTGGAACCACTGTTCTTCACTTTAGACGCCATTTATGGCGCATAAAAGAGATCAATCTGGTTGCACGGTGACGGTCAATGGCGCGTGTCCCCACATCCCGTCCATGGGCCCCGCCAACCCGGTCGGTCCACACCCCAGGGGAAGCCAATGGGTCAGTCCCGTATTTTTGACAGTTTGTTCCTCAGCCGGACGGCGAAGCCCTCCATCTCAGGGCGGCTCGCCGAAAGTCGCCGGAAACGCCTCACCCCTTGCGCCAGTGTGTCGTAGGCCACGTCGGGCACTTCCCTCGCCACATCCACCAACCTCCACCCCAGGTGCCCGGTCGCCACCGCCACCACCCCGTCCCGACCCCAATCCCCATACTCCTCCAGCATCTCACCCCACGTCCGCCCCAGGATCTTCTCGGCCGTCCCCACGATCTCCCTCCACTGCGGACGCGCCCGCCTTGCAGCCCTCCCCATCTCGAACTGGCCCTTCCCGGGATGCTTCGCCACCCGACGGATCAACGCCTTGGCATCCCCGACCCCTCCCAGGACCACTCCACCCACCAGACCGCTCCACGGATCCTCCAGGTGCCCCTGAAGGATCGGGTCCTCGGTGTATCGCACCAGGGCCGCCCGTTGCTCCGACGGACGACGCCCCCCACAACCACCCCGGATCCGATCGGTCGTCAACCATCCCGGTGCCGGTTCCAATCCGGCGTACACCGGCCACGAACTCCATCGATGCCCCCGCAGCACCGCGATCCGTCGGGCGACCAATTCCGCCCCGGGATCCGGACATCCCAGCACCTTCGCCCGGCGTTGATCGTCCTTCGACAACCCGAGTCCGCCAATCCGCACCGGATTCAGGTGCAGGTACCGGGCCACGCCATCCAACGCCGTCTCGTCCCGGATCAGGATGGCCTTGAAGCGCCCCTGGAACACGGGGCCCCGTCGTCGATGGGTCCCATTGAAGTGCACCGCATGACTGGTCTGCAGCCAACGGAGCGTCTCGCTGAGGCTGGCGCGGCGGCAGCGCACCAGCAGATGGTAATGATTGTCCATGAGGACAAACGCGTGGATCTCGACCCCGAACCGTTCCGGAAGCTCGGAAACCAGGCCCAGGAACCGGCGACGATCATCGTCGTCGCGGTAGATCGCCAGGCCGCCGCTCCCACGACTCACCACGTGGTACCAACCGTCCGACACATGAATCCGCAAGGGCCGAGCCATTCCCGAAGTCTCCAGACGCCCGATCATTTGTCAACTTTATGGGACTGACCCCATCGCACCCCCGGGGCAACCCGATCAGCCTGGCAAGGAGGATTCCGGCAACGTCGAACCCTCCGATGTCTGGGCTGGGCACCCTTGCGGCAGTCGGCTTTGCTTTGTCGAAGTGGGCGCTGCGGAATCCATCACCCGAGGTCTTGGCATGCCGGCAGGCCGGGTTTTTGCGACGACCCGCTGGAGTGTGGTCCTGCGAGCCGGTGCTGACAGCCAGGAAGCGGCACAGGTGGCGCTGGAGCAACTTTGCCGGGATTACTGGTATCCGCTCTACGCCTACGTTCGCCGCAAGGGATATTCCCCCGAGGACGCCTCGGACCTCACCCAGGACTTCTTCGCCAAGCTGATCGCCAACGATTTCGCCCAGGGCCTCTCGCCGGAAGGGGGTCGCTTCCGCTCTTTCCTCCTCACCTCACTCAACCGGTTCCTCATCAACGGATGGGAGAAGGGACGGCGCCTCAGGCGGGGCGGTGGCGTCGTTGCCGCTTCGCTGGACGCACTCATCCTGGAACGGGGCGAGGCTGGCTACCTTGGGGAGTTTTCCACCAGCGATACTCCCGAGAGACTCTTTCAACGCGCGTGGGCGGAGACGCTGCTCGCCCGCGTACTGGCCCGGCTCGCCGCCGAATGCGCCAGCCGGGCTGATGTCCGGTTCGACGTGCTGAAACCGTTTCTTGCCGCGGGCGACGAACCGCCTGCGCTTGCGGACGCGGCGGCGCAACTCGGCTTGACGCTGCCGGCCTTCAAATCGTTGCTGCACCGCTTCCGCCAGCGTTACCGGGAGGTGCTGCTGGACGAGGTGAGCCAGACCGTGGGCACCCGCAGCGACGTGGCGGAGGAACTCCGGGGCCTGCTCCAGGCCCTGCGCGCGACCTGAGCCGGGACCCTGAAGTCGGATCGGTCGTCCCGGCTGGATCTTCTTCCGCAATGCCTTCGTCGTCCGCTCGTCATCCCGCGCTGCGGGACGCCTCGCTCACTCCTCGGCCTGCGAAGGAA
>CAZDYB010000455.1:3807-4178 GCA_964509045.1 uncultured Akkermansia sp. | reverse complement strand
AGTCGACGACGAACCCCGCGACTGGATCACCGTCGCCGCTCCCGCCGGCACCCGCGTCTGGATCCTCGCTGATCTCGTCGATCCCGCCACCAAGGCTGTCCGAGTCCCCAAGGCCAATCTCCGTGCCGGCCCCGGTCGCAACTATTCCAACGTCGGATATCTGATCGACGGGACTGTCATCGAAGAACTCCGCTCAGCCGACGGCTGGATCCAGATCGCCTCTCCCGAGGGCGCCGTCATCGGCCACATCGCCGCCAATCTCGTCCAACCCGAGGCCCCCTCGGTCGCCCCCCAACAGATCCAGATCCCCGCGTGGCGGCCACCCCCACCCCGGGGCCCCCACACCGCGCCCCGGGCCCCCCCCCCCCCGG
>CAZDYB010000455.1:0-3797 GCA_964509045.1 uncultured Akkermansia sp. | reverse complement strand
AATCCCCCGGCCCGGACACCCACTCCGTTGCCCCCCAACCCGGCTCCACTTCCCACCACCACCGGTCGCAGCCTGCCACCGGCCCCCGTCATCACTCCGCAACCCCTTGCTCCACCGCCGTTGCCTCCCGCCATCGCCCAGGTTCCACCTTCGGCGGAACCCGAGCCTGCTCCAGTTCCCGAGCCCACGGTGCAGCCTCCCCCGCCAGTCACCCAGCCCGCTCGAACAGTCCGCGCAAACCTCCCTTCCGAGCAACCGTCGATCCCCTCCCAACCCAACCTGGAGTACACCCCCCTCCCCCGTCAGGTCATCCGCCAGGGTGTCGTCAAGATGGCCCTCGATCCCCATGCTCCGTCCAACTACCAACTCGACAGCTTCCGACGGGGCGAAGGATTCATCGCGTTCCTCCATGCTGACCCGGATACGATCAAGATCGCTGATTGGCACCGGAAACAGGTCGTGGTCTCCGGTGAGGAATTCATCGACCCCCGTTGGCCCAGGCATCCGGTCATCCAGGTAAAGTCCATTGACCTCGCCTACTGAGCGACCCGAAGACTCCTGACCCGTTGCGTGCGGGAGATGCGATCCTGACCGCTGGGATCCCGATTGCTGGCCGACCGGGCCCAACCCGTGTCCCGGCGCACATCCCAACGCCGCCCCGCAGCCGGAACCCTGCAGTGGAGTTTGAAATGGCGGCGCAGAAGATCCTTTCGCAGGCCAAGGCGTGGGCGAGACGTCCCGCACAGCACGGTAACGAGCGAACGACGAAGGCATTGACGAAGTGGATCCAGCCGGGACGACCGATCCGACTGCAGGGTTCCGGCTCAGTCGGTCAATTCCTCATCCGGCTCGGTGAGGAATCCCGATCCTGTCTCCATCGTTGATTCCCCCTGCCCGGACCGGAGTATCGCGGCATGCGACACTCCGGAAGAATTCCTGAAACCCATCGGAGTTCCATGGGTGCTGGCCCGGCAGACAAGACCCCGCCCGGGCGGGAAGAAGGATGAGCGATCCCGCCCAATTTGAAGACTTCCTGGCCGCCTACGAGGACATGGTCTACGCGACCGCGTACCGGATGCTCGGCAAGGAATCGGATGCCCAGGACATTGCCCAGGAAGTCTTCGTAAGAGCCTGGGAACATTGGGACGACCTGGCCGGCAGCGTCACCGCCGGGGGCTGGCTCAAGACAGTCACCCGCAACCTCTGCATCAATCATCTCCAGCGTTATCGCGCCCGATGGCGATTCTTCTCGGACTTGAAGTCTCCGGATGCAACCGATGACGAACCCGGGCTTGAGGCGACCTTCGCCGCACCCGAAACACTGGAAGGAGAAATGCTCACTGCCGACCAAAGGGTGGTCATCGAAGAGGAGCTCAGGAAACTTCCCGACGACCAACGCACCGCGCTGGTCCTCTACCATTTTGAAGACCTCGACTATCTTGAGATCGCCCAGCGGCTTCGGGTCAGTCTGGGCAAGGTCAAGACTGACATCCATCGGGCCCGCCTGGCCCTGTTGAAAAGACTGCAACCCCAGCGGGAATCCCTGGGTGTCTGAAAGAAGATCGCCATGAAGCACAACGAAAAGGAAACCGATCCCCTCGCCCGATGGGCCGACCAAACCCTACGGCAGGTGCCCGCCCGTCGCGCACCCGCAGGGTTCCGGGCCGGAGTCCTCGCCGAGATCCGACGTCAGGCAGCGCTTCCATGGTATCGCCGGCCCTGGATGCAATGGAGCCGGCATCAGCGCTGGCTGTCCGCACTGGCCTTCGCCGGGTTGGCCTTCGTCCTCCTCGCCTTCGGCCTGCCCACCCTGGAGGACGCCGCCAGCCAAAGTGCCGTCGGCCGGTTCGCTTCAGAACTCACCCGCTCCTTCACCCACCTCGTCACCGGCATCCAATCGCTCGGCGAGGCCCTCCAGCTCAGCCTCACCCGTATTCCCTCCACCTACCTCGCCGTGGGCGTCGCTGCACTCGCCATGATCTGGGTGTCCACCGTCGGACTCGGCGCCGCCTGCTGGCGCGTGGCAACCCACTCCCGTTGATCCCATGCAACCCTCCAAGCTCAGCCTGCTCTTCCAACTCGCCCTCGCCCTCCTGTTGCCAATCAACGGCCTCTCCCAGGAAGCGCCGGTCGGGAAAACTCAGGAATCCGCCCCGGCTCCAGCCTCGCCTCCCCTGCCGGATTCCACCCCCACTCCCCCAATCGATCCGGCCCCACCGGCCGTCATCACCTACCGTTCGTCCCGCGACATCGTCCGTACCGGTGTCGACGTCCTCATCGCAGCAGGTGAGGAAGCCAACAACATCCAAGTCTTCGGCGCCGATCTCATTGTCGAAGGTGACGTGACCGGAGACGTCGTGGTCATCGGAGGCAGGGCAAGGATCCGTGGACGGGTGGAAGGCGATATCTTCAACGTGGGCAAGGGGGTGTGGGTCGAGAACGGAGGCTTGGTGGAGGGCGATGTCGTGGGATTCGGGGTCGGAGTCGTCCGTGAAGACGGTTCCACGATCCGCGGTGACCTCGGCAACTATGGGGTTGCCTTGTTGCCCCAGCAGACCCGCGATCATGCGGTCCGATTCTTCAATGAATGCGTCGTCCTCGGCCGACCGCTTTCCTTCAAGGTTGGTTTTGTCTGGATGATCTGGCTGGTGATGCTGCTGCTTCACGCCCTGATGGCCGTCATCTTCCCCGGCGCCACCGAAGCCACCCTTCGCGCCATGCGGGAACGCCCCGGAGGCACCGCTCTGATCGGAATCCTCGGACTGCCGCTCGTCGTATTCGCCCTCACGCTCATCGCTTTCACAGGCGTCGGAGTCCTGGTGATTCCCTTCATCCTCGTCGCCGGTGTCCTCGGTCTCGCCATCGGCCGGATCGCCCTCCTGCGGGTCATCGGCGGTCGACTCCTCCGCATCTTTGGCGCCCAGTCAAACGTCCCAGCCGCCGAGTTCTTGGTCGGCGCACTCGTCATCACCGGCCTGTTCACGGTTCCCTACGTCGGAATCTTCACCTGGATGGTTTTCCTCCTCTGGGCACTGGGGGGCATCCTGATGGCCCTGTTCCGCCGTTCACCCAGGAGAACCCGGTCGTCCCCTCCGGAACCCCTTCATTCCCCGATCGCCACCGATTCCATCGCGCCCCAACCCCAACCCAGCCCCGCCATGTCCAGCCCCGTTCCTCCAGGGTTCCCGTCCGAATCCATCGCGCCTTCTTCCTCCAACCCTGCACCGGAAGCCCAGCCCGCCCGTCCACAACCCATCCCTCGATCCATCCACACTCCTTCCATCGAAGAGGTTTTCGGGGCTCCACGCCCGGGAATGGGTCGCCGATTCGCCGCCCTCGCCATCGATTGGCTCCCCATCCTGGTCCTGGTCGCCCTCTTGCCAGACCGCATCGGGACATTTCGGCTCGCCGACTTCTCCTTCCAGCTTCGCCTCGCTGTCGGCGTTGCCTACTACACCTGGATGATCACCAACAAGGGTTCCACCCTCGGCGGCATCATCCTCGGCATGAGGGTCGTTCGACTGGACGGCCGCCCCATCGACCGGAATGTCGCCCTCGTGCGGGCAATGACCGCAATCCTGAGCCTGCTCAGCCTCGGCCTCGGCTGGCTGTGGGCGGCCTGGGACGAACGACGTCAGACCTGGCATGATCGACTCGCCGGCACGGTCCTGATCCGGGACGACCGCAACGAACCCCTGGTCTAAGCCGGAACGATGCAGTTGGGAGGGAAGTGGCGGCGCAACAGATTCTTTCGCAGGCCGAGGAGTGAGCGAGGCGCGTATCCACAACCCGATCCG
>CAZDYB010000454.1:0-4185 GCA_964509045.1 uncultured Akkermansia sp. | reverse complement strand
AGACGTTGTACCGGGTGGAAGGGGCGACCGCGGAAGAAGTGGTGTTGGAAGTGGCCAACAATGACAATCGGGTGGCGGAGTTGGTGGGGATCAGTGCGGCACCGGACGGAACGATACGGATCCGGCTGTTGCCGGGGATGGGCAATACGAATCCGAACCGGTTCACCTATCTCGGAGTGCTGGAGGTCGTGGTCCGGCAGGAGTTGCGGGCACGGCTTGTCCTGTCGGAGGTGCGAGTGATTGGCGATCGATTGCATTTCGTGGTGGGAGAGGCGGGGGTGGCTGAGGTTGGGTACCAGACATCTCCGGATCTCAGGACGTGGACGGATGAGGAAGACGTGCGGGTGGAGCCCGGGTTGGGCTCGTTGAGTGTACCGATCCGGGAGGAGGCGGGTTTTGTTCGGGCGGTGGAACGCTGAGGCGTCGCGATGCCGAAGGGTGGGAGGGAGGAATCCCCTGCGTTGGTGATGGGGGGAGTTGGGGAGGAGGGCATGGGGAGCGGAATGAATTCCGCGTTGGTGGGCCTGTGGGGGAGGGTGAGGTCCGGGATTCCCCCGACCCGGGTCATGCCGGTAGCCTGTGCGGCATGCAGATTCAGGTTGGCATTGTCACGGTGTCGGATCGGGCGTCGCAGGGAGTGTATGAGGATCTTGGTGGACCGGCGTTGAAACAGGCGGCGACCGGGCGCGGTTGGTTGGTGGTGGAAGAGGCGGTGGTGCCGGATGATCGTTCGGCAATCCAGCGTGCCATCCGACAATGTGTGAATCGGGGTGCGCATCTGGTGCTGACCACGGGAGGCACGGGGGTCAGTCGGCGTGATGTCACACCTGAGGCGGTTCGGGAGATTGCGGATCGGGATCTGCCGGGTTTTGGGGAGGCGATGCGGATGAAGAGCCTGGAATTGACTCCAAACGCGATCCTGTCGCGCAGTCTGGCGGTGACGGTGGGATCGGTGTTGGTGATCTGCCTGCCGGGCAAGCCGGCGGGGGCGGTGGATTGCCTTGGATTTGTGGCGGGGGCGATACCGCACACGGTGAAGGTCCTGCAGGAAGTTCCGACGAGTTGTTGACGTGGGACGTTTCCCCCGGAGGGATGGGGTTGGCCGGTAGCGATCCGGACAACAGTCCCGAACCAAGAACCGCGCAGACACATGAAGCGAAATTATCCGTTGTTGTTGGCGAGCCAGTTCCTGAGTGCATTTGGCGACAACGCGCTCCTGGCGGTGATCGTGGGTCAGTTGACGGTGATGAGCCGGAAGGGGGACATCTCGGAGACGATCCTGCGGGAACGCAGCGCCCTCTATACCCTGCTGCTGTTCATTCCCTACATCCTGCTCGCGCCCCTGGCCGGCTATCTCAATGACCGATATCCCAAGACCGCATGGCTGGTTGGAGGCAACGCCATCAAGCTCATCGGCACCGGCCTGTGCGGTCTCAGCATCTGGCTGGGTTATATCTGGCAGGCGCCGGGGTATCTCATCGTAGGCATTGGCTCCTGTTTCTATGGCCCCGCCAAGTACGGCATCCTCCCCGAGGTCGTTCCGACCGAACGTCTGGTGAAGGCCAATGGCACCGTCGAATTGCTGACCCTTGTCGCCATCATCACGGGCATGGGAGCGGGTGCTGCCATGATCGACAATCTTTCGCTCCCGGCCTGCTACACGGTGCTCCTCACCATCTTTGGCAGTTCGCTGCTGTTCAACATCCTGATGGCGCCCACGCCTTCCAATCCGGCCATCCGCATCTCCCACAGCGTTGGGGAGTTCTTTTCCCATACGCGCGATCTCATGATCTCGCCGCGACTGGCGCGTGTATTGATTGGTACGGCCTTGTTCTGGATATGCGGCGCCGCGATGAAGATCAACTTCCAGCCCTGGGGCCTCAACGTCCTCAAACTTCCCTCGAACCTCGACGTGTCCCTCCTCGGCGTCTGGCTCAGTGTCGGGGTCATCGTCGGCAGTGTGTTGGCGGGCCAATGGCATCGGGTCGGCGACCTGCGATGGACGCGGCGCTATGGGTTTCTGCTGGTCCTGATGCTGGGGGTGGTCGGCACGGTTGAACCGTTTGAGTTCTGGCGGAACGTGACGATCACCCTGAAAGGGCATCTCATGTACCCGCTGGTGATGGCCCTGCTGGCCGGAACTGGATTTGCCGCGGGACTCTTCCTCATCCCGCTCAATGCCGCCCTCCAATCCGAGTCGGACCCGGCGCGGTTGGGCAAGACCATCGCGGTACAGAACCTCTTTGATAACATCGGCATGTTGCTGGCCGGGGGATTGCTGGTGGCGTGTGCCAATGCGGGCAAGTGGTTCGGGACCCCCGTTTCTGCGGGCCAGGTGTTCTTCGTGCTGGCCGGGGTGGTCCTGCTGGTCCTGCTCTGGCTTCGCATTCCTGCCCGCACCTCTCCCCTGCCCGAACATTCCCTACCCGGGGTGACCCCATGAAACAGTTCATCCGTCTGCTGTTGCGGCTGTGGTTCCGGTTCAAGGCCCACGACATTGAAGCGCTGTCGACACCCGGCCCGGTCCTGCTGGTGCCGAATCACGTTTCCTGGCTGGACTGGGCATTCCTTTACGCCGTGCTGGACGACGACTGGAGGTTCGTCACCAGCGCCACCACAGCCGAGACCAGTTGGTTGCATCGGCGCATCATGGTCAACGCCCGCACCTTCCCTGTGGACACCAACTCGCCTTACGCGGCCAAGCGCATGGCCGAGTTCCTGGGCAAGGGGGGTCGCCTGGTCCTGTTCGCCGAGGGTCGCATCACGCTGAGTGGTTCCATGATGAAGCTGTATGACGGAACCGGTTTCCTCCTCCACAAGACCCGGGCGCGGGTTGTCCTCTGTCACCTGCGCGGAGCGGTTCGCGTTCCTGCTGTCCGACACCAGGGCTGGACCCAATGGCGTCCGACCGTCAGTGCCCATTTCAGTCCGGCACTGGAACCCCCGCGGGTCGAAGGCGTCTCCAATGTGATTGCGCGTCGCCGCCTCACCGCCTGGTTGCGTGATCGCATGGTCGAGCAGCAGTACCGCGTCGAGATGGATTTCGGCCACACCCACATCCTCGCCGGCATCGCCGACATCGCGTCCAAACTCCCCGGCAAGGTCGTCCTCGAAGACATCCAACTCCAACCGCTCACCTTCCGCCGGTTGATCACCGGGATCGACGTCCTCACGGAGCGATGGATGTCGCTGCTCACGCTGACACCGGAGGGGGGACGGGTTGGTGTCCTGCTGCCCAACGTCAGCGCGTTGCCCGTGACCCTCTTCAGCCTCTGGGCCGCGAGGCGGATTCCCGCCATCCTCAACTTCTCCACGGGCATCCCGGTCATGCGCCAATGCATCGACCTGGCCGGCGTCCGACAGGTGATCACCTCCCGTGCCTTTCTTGAAAAGGCCCGGCTTGACCTCACGCCCCTCACCGAGGCTGGCATCCAACTCATCCACCTCGAGGAGGTCCGGGCCGGGGTCCGACCCATCCGCAAGCTGGTCCGGTTGTTGGCCAACACGGTTTCGTGTGGACGAAAGCTGCGTCGGTTGCGGGCCGAACCCTCGGACTCCGCCGTGGTCCTGTTCACGTCGGGATCCGAGGGCACACCCAAGGGAGTGGACCTCACGCATCGGAACCTCTTTGCGAACATCCGGCAGATCACGGCGCATCTCGATGTGACGGACAACGAACGTTTCTTCAATGCGATGCCGTTGTTTCACAGCATCGGGCTCACCACCTGCACGTTGTTTCCCCTGATGCAGGGCTATTACCTCTTCCTCTATCCATCCCCACTTCATTACCGGGTGGTGCCGGCGGCATTGTATGAGAAGGCCTGCACGGTCCTCGTGGGTACCAACACGTTCTTGAATGGCTATGCGCGCAAGGCTCATGCCTACGATTTCAGCTCGTTGAAGTACCTGGTGGCCGGGGCGGAGAAGCTCCAGGAAACCACTGCCACCACCTGGGCGCGCCAGTTCGGCATCCGCATCCTGGAAGGCTATGGCGCCACCGAGTGCAGTCCTGTCCTGTGTGTCAATTCCCGGCTCGAACCCCGGTTCGGTTCGGTAGGCCGGTTCCTCCCCGGGATGGAATGGCGGATCGAACCCATGGATGGCATCGAGGTCGGCGGAAGGCTCCTGGTCCGGGGCGACAATGTCATGAAGGGATATCTCAATCCCGAGGCCAATGCCCAGTTC
>CAZDYB010000453.1:0-4201 GCA_964509045.1 uncultured Akkermansia sp. | reverse complement strand
CTTGGATGGATTGGGTGGCATCCGGCAGGTGGATCCGACGCTGAATCTGAGCCCGGGCGTCCCGTTGGGCAATCCGGCGGCGCCGGGAGATAGCCTTGCGATTGATCCCTCAGGCAATTTCTACGTGGCGGGTGCGACCGGGGGGGCGGTGCCGCCGTCTCCACCGGGAATGCTGTTTCAGATCACCGGGACGTCGTTGGTTCCGGTCGGGCAGTTGGGAACCATTCCGGTTGGCGGGTATACCCAGGTCGGAGATCTGGATCATGCGGGGAATGGGTTGTGGGGATACAGCAACGCATACCTGGACCTGTTCTTCTTCGATCTGGGAACCCTGACGGTCACGTATGCGACCACTCTGCCCAGTCTGTCGTCCCACACGATCACCGGCGTCGCGTACCAGGCATCCACCGGCGACGTTTTCCTCAGCGGAAACACCGGTCCCAATTCGGATGAACTGTTCCGGGTGGATTTGAACCCGACACCGACTGTGAGCCTGGTGGGGACGATTGCCCATGGGGACGCGGTGAGCCATGTCAGCGACATCGACTTCGATGCCGGAGGTGCCTTGTATGGCATCACCTGGTTCCATCGGCATTTCCTTTCGATCAACCCGATGACGGCCGCCACTGTGACGTTGAGTGTGGGGCCGCATCAGGACGCCACGGGGTTGGCGATCCAGGAAGTGCCCGAGGCGGAAGCACTGGTGCCGTTGGCGGTGTTGGGGTTGGTGGGAAGCGGGATGCTGATGCGGGTCCGGAGACGGGGCAATTGGAGTCCTGCGGGGAACGGACTGTGATGTCCTGGGGGGAGGGAGGGAAGTTGGAGATCGGTCCCGGGATCGTGAGGGCCGGCGAATGGATCAGGCCAGAGCCTGACGGGCGGCGGAGAGGTCGGATTGGATCTGGGTCCGGAGGGCGTCCAGGGAATCAAAGCGCATTTCGGTGCGGATGAACCGGACGAACTCCACCTCGATTTCGCGGCCGTAGAGGTCGGCGGAGTGATCGAGGAGATGGACTTCGAGGAGCGGGGTGGAGGGGGAGGAATCGACGGTGGGACGGAGGCCGAGGTTCAGGACGGCGGGGTGGGTGGTGGGAGGCTGGGAGAGATCGATGCGGACGCGGGCGGCATAGACACCGAGCGGGGGGAGTTCGAGACCGGGGACGGCGACGTTGGCGGTGGGGAAGCCGAGTTGACGGCCGAGTTGACGGCCGACGATGACTTCGCCGGCGATGGCATAGGGGCGGCCGAGGAGTTCTGCGACGTTGCTGAAGCGGCCCTCGCGGAGGTTGGATCGGATCCGGGTGCTGGAGACCCGTTCGGCTCCGATGTGGATGGGAGCCATGGCGTGGGTTGCAAAGCCGAGATCGCGTCCGAGGGATTCGAGGAGGGGGACGTTGCCGGAGCGTTGGTGACCAAAGTGGAAACCCTGACCGACGGTGATGCTGCGGAGACGGCCGAAGGCGCGGGCGAGGGAGCGGATGAAATCCTCGCCGGGAATCTGGCTCAGTTCGGGAGTGAACGGGATGACCAGGGAGGCATCGATGCCGAGGGTGGACAGGGCGCGGACGCGTTGGGAGACCGACTGGAGGAGGCGTGGAGCCCGGGTTGGGGAGATGACGTGGAGAGGGTGGGGATGGAAGGTGGCGACGACGGAACTTGCATTGAGGGCGCGTGCGTCGAGGACGGACTGGCGGACGACGTGTTGATGGCCGAGATGGACGCCATCGAACATGCCAAGGGCCAGGCAGACGCCGGCGGGAGGCTGACCGAGGTCCTCGGGATGGGCGAGGGAGCGCATGCCGGGAAAGCGGGAAGGGGACGCTGGATCACTCGAAACTGCGCAGCTTGAGGAAGGGGATGACCTTGGCGACCAGTTCCGATTCCGAGCACTTCAGCAAGGTGTCGAGAGGGGTGGCATTGGCGACATCGAACTTGCCGGAGGCGAGACGGCGCAGGGTGAGGAGATGGGCGCCGCACCCCACCTTTTGACCGATCTCATGGGCGATGGTGCGGACGTAGGTTCCCTTGGTGCAGGCGAGGCGGAAGTGGGCATCCGGCTCGGTATAGGAGCTGAAGCGAAAGCTGTAGATGTGGATGAAACGGGGTTGGCGCTCCACTTCCTGACCCTTGCGGGCGAGTTTGTAGAGGGGGACACCGCCGATCTTGACGGCACTGACCATGGGCGGCGTCTGTTGCTGGTCGCCGAGGAACGGTTTGGTCTCCTCGTTCAACTGATCCAGGGTCATCGGCGGAACGGGAAGCGACCCGGTGGTCTGACCGTCGGCATCGTAGGAATCGGTGGCCTCGCCGAACCGGATGACGCCCTCATAGACCTTGTCCGAGGCCATGAATTTTTCCGAGAGGCGCGTTGCCTGGCCGAGGAGCAGAACCAGAAGACCGGTGGCATTGGGGTCCAGGGTGCCGCAATGGCCGACCTTCTTGATGCCAAACCGGCGTCGGATCCGGTCAACGACGTCATGGGAGGTGCAGCCGGCGGGTTTGTCGACGACGAGAGCGCCGTCGAGGGCGGAAAGCTGGAGCATGTTGAGAGTGGATGGAGCGGCTGGATGCGATCAGCGGCCGTTGGACTTGAAGGCGCGCTTGATGGCGCCCAGGACCCGTCGTTGGACACCGAGCGGGCGTCCGGTCGCCCGGGCGCCGGCGGCGGCCCGATGCCCGCCGCCTCCGAAGGCCTCGGCCAGTGCACCGACGTCGATATGATCCGACTTGGATCGCCAGGAGACGCGGGTGAGTTCGTCGTCCACTTCCTCGAACACCACGGCGACGACGACTCCATCGATGGATCGGATGTGGTCGATGAGTCCCTCGGATTCGTCGGTGGCGGCACCGGCCCGGGTATAGTCGCGTTTCTTGAGCCAGAAATAGGCGGTCCGGGAATCGTGGGTGAGCCGGAAAGTGGAGTAGACGTGGCGGAGGAGTTTCACCCGGGTGAGGGGATAACTCTGGTAGACCTCCTCACAGATCCGACCGAGACCGGCGCCGTCCTCGACCAATTGGGCAGCGGTGCGGAGGGTGTCGGGCGTGGTGGACGGATACTGGAAGCTGCCGGTGTCGGTGGAGATGGCGGTGAAGAGGCAATCGGCGATCGGGCGGGTAACGGTCCAACCGGCCCAGGCACAGAGGTCGAAGATCAGTTCGCCGGTGCTGGGCTCGCCGGGCGACACCCAGTTGATGTCGGCGTAGAGGGTGTTGGAGGCGTGATGATCGATGTTGATGAACCGTCCGCGGTTGCCGATGTGATCGGCCACCCGGCCCAGTCGTTCCAGTGCGGCGCAATCGGTGGCGATGACCAGGTCGAAGCTGTGACCGGAGGAAGGGCGACGGAAGCGCCGTTCGGGATCGAGGAACTTGAGCTTTGGGGGAACGGGATCCTGGTTCCAGAGGAACACCTGTTTTCCGGCGGCTTCGAGGGCCAGGCCGAGTCCCAGTTGGGAGCCTATGCAATCGCCATCGGGCCGGACGTGACCGACCACGCAGATGGAACGGGCATTACCGATGGCGGCGAGGATTTCATCGACGGCTGGGGGACGTTCCTTCATTGGGGGGGGAGACGGGGATCGGGAGCTGAGGGACTCGGGGTGGGTGCGACGGGATTGGCGGCCTGGAGATCCTCGAGGATTGCGAGCACGCGGTTGCCGCGTTCCACGGATTCATCCAGGACGAACGAGATGACCGGGGTCCACTTGAGGGTGAGATGGGGGGCGAGGAGTTGCTGGAAGCGGGCGGACCGGGCGGCGAGTTTGTCGGGCAAGGCCCGGCGTTGGGCGACGCTGCCGACGAAGCCGATGAAGGCGGTGGCGGTGCGGAGGTCGCTGGCCACCTGGACGTCATTGACCGTCAGCAAACCGAAATCGTCGATGGACAGCTCCCGACGCAGGATCTCGGCGAGTTCGCGCTTGAGGAGTTCTGCGACGCGTTGGAGGCGTCGGCTGGGAGGTTTTGGAGGCAACATGGCGGGACGGCCCGGAACCGTCGGAACCGACGGTCGGGCGGGTACAATCCGGTGCGGATCAGCTCAACTTCTGGGCGACCTTCTCCACCGTGTAACACTCGATGAAGTCACCCTCCTGAAAGTCATCGAAGCCTTCGAGGCGGATGCCGCATTCCAGGCCGGTCCGCACCTCGTTGACCTCGTCCTGGAAGCGTTTGAGGGTGGTGGAAACGCCCTCATAAATGACGT
>CAZDYB010000452.1:0-4207 GCA_964509045.1 uncultured Akkermansia sp. | reverse complement strand
GGCGCAGCAGGAAATCGCGCCCAAGTGTTGCCTGAACGAAGCCAAGGCTGACGCGGTGCTGGCCTCCATGCCGCGCCACACCGATGCCGAGGCGGTGAGCCGGATCCTGGGATTCGAGACGCCGGATGCGTTGGTGGTTGGGGTGACGCATCGGGAGGAGGCCGCCGCCGCGTTGTCGGCGGATCCGACGTCGCGGGAATTGTCGGATGCCTTGGTCCGGCAATTGGGATTGAAGCCGGTGGGGACGGCGGGTGTGGGTGGGGTGCCGGTGTTCACCCAGAGCATGGCCTCGGCACAATCGCAGGACGAAGCCCGTCAGTCCGCGTCGGAACTGCGGCGCTCGGCCCGTTCTGCCCGCCCGGCCGCCGGCAACGATGGTGTGTGTGCCCAGGTGAAACTGGAGATCGAACAACAGGCTGTCGTCACCCGCAAAGGCATCGGGACCACCCTCGAGATCATCAATGAATCCATCGACACCCCCCTCACCGAGATCGGTGTATCGATCCAGATCTACGACCGCGCGGGCAACGTGGCGAACGACCGGTTCGTCATCCTGCCGCCCGAGCTCACCCGTCTCACTCCGATGGGTCAGACGCCGACCAACCGACTGCTGTTGGGTGGCCTTGCCCTCACCCTGCCGCCCGACACCACCGGTTCAGCCCGATGGCTCATTGTTCCCAAGGACACTGCCGCGCCTGAGGAACCCACGGACTACTTCGTTGGCGGGCATCTGGCCTATAGGTCCGGAGACATCACCAAGACCGCTGAACTGTCCCCGGGTCAGGTGACGGTCTATCCGAATGCCCGGCTTCACCTGAAGTATTTCCACCAGCGCGACGTGTTCGCGGATGACCCGTTCACCGACGAGGTTGAGCCTTCGTTGCCCTTCGTGCTTGGCGTGATGGTCGAGAATCGTGGCCGGGGTGTGGCCCGGAATTTCTCCATCACTTCGGCCCAACCGCGGATTGTGGACAACGCGAAGGGGTTGTTGATCCATTTCGACATTGTTGCCACCGAGGTCGCCGGAAATGCGGTATCGCCCTCGTTGACCGTTGGGTTTGGCGATGTTGATCCGGGCGATATCGCCATCGGTCGTTGGCTGCTGAAATCAAGCCTGCAAGGGTTGTTCATCGACTACGAGGCCACCCTCGAACATGAGGATCGTTTTGGTGAACGGGGTGCCTCCGTATTTGAAGGGGTCGAGATCCATGAACTCATCCATCAGGTCGAGGCCGACCGGGCCTTCTCGGACGGGAAACCCGATTTCCTCGTCAACGATGTGAAGGATCCCGATGACCTGCCGGACATGCTCTACCTGAGCGATGGCTCGATCCATCCGGTCACTGTGATCCGCGAAGGCACTGCGGATGGGGTGCCCACCGCCGACGATCTCGAAGTGGAGATCACGGTGCCGGCCCCCAACGGTTGGGTCTATCTCCGGATCCCGGATCCGGCCCGGGGCCAGTTCCAATTGGATCGGGTGCGGCGTCCCGACGGATCCAGTTTCAGCGCTCCGACCAATGCCTGGGTGACCGACCGGACCTTCATCGGGCTGGGACGGCGTCCGATCCTGGAACACACGCTGCACCTGCTCGACCACGATTCCCCCGGACGCTACACGCTGGTGTATCGTCGGGATGAATCCGTGCCGGATACGCTGGCGCCGACGAGTCAGGTGGTGGTGTTGCCCGGGACCAGTCCGGCCCTGATCCCGGTGCGTTGGACCGGCGCGGATGATGCCCTGGGGTCTGGGGTGGATTCCTATGACATCTTCGTGTCGATCAATGATGGACCCTTCCAGCGTTGGCTCACCGGGACCCGCAACCAGTCGGCGTTCTATCAGGCGGCTGCCGGTCGTCGGTACTCGTTCTATTCCCGCGCCCGCGATCTGGCCGGCAATGTTGAACCGGCGCCGTCCACCCCGGATGCCTTCACGATCGCCACCGGCAATTCCGCGCCGGAGCTGGAGCCGGTGGCGGATGTGACCGTGGACGAAGGGCAGCGTGCCGAAACCCAGTTGCGGGGAAGCGACCTCGATCTCCCGGGCGATGCGTTGAGATATGAATTGGTGTCCGGTCCTGCCGGGGCCGTGGTGAATGCCGACACGGGCCGGTTCACCTGGCAGACGGGTGAAGCCGACGGTCCGTTCTCCCACGTCATCCGGGTACGGGTCAGCGATGACGGGGAACCGCCGGCATCGGTGGAACGTTCGTTCCAGGTGACGGTGCGCGAGGTCAACCAACCCGTGTCGCTGCAACCCGTTGATGCCTCCTTCGCGGTGGATGAAGGTTCGACCTTCCAACTGAGACTGGTCGCCCAGGACCCGGATCTGCCCGCCAATCCGCTGCGTTTCTCGCTGCTGGCCGGCGCACCGGACGGAGCTGTCATCGGGGCCGGTTCCGGGGAGATCGTCTGGGTTCCCACCGAAGTCCAGGGAGGCGGCAGCCACCACTTCGAGGTCGAGGTTTCCGATCAGGGTTCCCCTCCCACGACAGCCCGGGTGGGTTTCCGGGTGGATGTTGCCAAGGTCAATTCCGCGCCGCTGCTGCCCGCCATCGCTGGTGGGACGGTCTGGGAAGGGGACCTGGTCGAACGTCAGGCGTTGGGGACCGATACCGATCTGCCGGTGCAGGTGTTGGGGTATGAACTGGGCGCGGGCGCTGCGTCGGGGGCGGTGCTGGATTCCACCGGTCGATTCACCTGGGAACCGTTGGAGGAACACGCCTCGATCACCCATCCGTTCACCGTGATTGTGCGGGATTCCGGGGATCCCGTCCTGTCGGCCCAACGGACGTTCAGCATTGAAGTCCGACCGCTCAAACCCGGATTGAACCTGCCGGAACGCGCGGTGAACGGGGATGTCTCCTTCCGCTTCAAGGGAGCGGTGGGCGGACGCAACCGGTTGGAAGGATCCATCGACCTGAGGGAATGGCTTCCGCTCTTCGAGTTCACCCCAACCAAGCCCGTGATCCCGCTGACCGACCGATCCTCCGCACAATTCCCATGGCGCTACTATCGGGTGGTCGAAGGGGAATGAGGGGAGTCTCGCAGCCTCGCGTTGCCTGCCCTGGGTGCGGGGGTCAGGCGGCGGGTTCGCGCTCGTTGGCCGGTTCGCGCTCGGTCTTCAGTCGGAGTTGGCCGCAGGCGGCATCGATGTCATGCCCCTTTTCGATGCGGAGGGTGGTGACGACACCGGCGCGTTCGAGGGATTCGGCGAAGGCGCGGCATTGGTTCTCCGGGGGGCGCGACCATTGCAGGCCTTCGACGGTGTTGTAGGGGATGAGGTTGACCTTGGCGTGGAGGCGTCGGGCGAGGGTGGCAAGGGGTTGGACCTGGGACGGGGCGTCGTTGATGCCGGCGATGAGGATGTATTCCAGGGTGATCATCTTGCCCTTGCGATCGAGGTAATGCTCACAGGCGGCGGTGAGGTCGGCGAGGGGATGCTTGCGGTTGACCGGCATGATCTGGTCGCGGACGGCGTCGGTGGCGCCGTGAAGGGAGATGGCGAGGCGGAACTGTTCGGGTTCGTTGGCGAGTTGCCGGATCTTCGGGGCGAGGCCGGAGGTGGAGATGGTGATCTTGCGGGCACCGATGTGGGCGCCCCACGGGGCGTTGAGGGAACGGAGGGCGACGAGGAGGTTGTCGTAGTTGGCGAGGGGTTCGCCCATGCCCATGATGACGAGATTGTTGATGAGACGCTGCGGGGTGGTTTGGGACGCCGTGGGGGTGGCAGGGGAAGCGGGCGCGGGGGTTGGATCGGGTGCGGCGGCAGTCTGGGCCGCGTGCCAGCGTTCGATGGCGATGATCTGGCCGGAGATTTCTGCCGGGGTCAGGTTGCGTTTCCATCCATCCAGACCGGAGGCGCAGAAGCGGCAGCCATAGGCGCATCCGACCTGCGTGGAGACACAGAGGGTGTGACGGTCGGAACGGTCGCCGTACAGGGCGGGATTGGCGGGGATCAGGACGCTTTCGATGAGGGCGCCGTCGTGGAGTCGCCAGAGGAACTTCTGGGTGGTGTCGGCGGCGCCTTGTTTCCGGACGAGTTCAAGGGAGCCGAGGGACCAGGTCTCGGCCATGCGGGCGCGGAGGGCCTTGGGCAAGTTGGTCATTTCGTCCCAGGCGACGGCGCGCCGGGGCCAGAGCCAATGAAGGAGTTGATCCACCCGGTAGACGGGTTCGGACCATTCGGTGAAACGGGCGATCAGGG
>CAZDYB010000451.1:0-4210 GCA_964509045.1 uncultured Akkermansia sp. | reverse complement strand
CGACGGCGACTCCGTTCACCGCCTCTTCTACGACACCATCAAGGGCGGCGACTATCGGGCGCGGGAGGCCAACGTGCATCGCTTGGCTGAGGTGTCGGTCAACATCATTGACCAATGCACGGCTCAGGGGGTGCCCTTTGCGCGGGAGTACGGGGGTTTGCTGGACAACCGTTCCTTCGGAGGTGCGCAGGTCAGCCGGACGTTCTATGCGCGGGGCCAGACCGGGCAGCAACTGTTGTTGGGAGCCTATTCGGCGTTGTCGCGGATGATTGGAAATGGCGGGGTGAAGTCGTACACCCACGCCGAGATGCTGGATCTGGTGTTGGTGAACGGTCACGCCAAGGGGATCATCGTGCGGGATCTCCAGACCGGGGCGATCACCCGGCATGTGGCCGACGCCGTGGTTCTGGCCACGGGCGGATACGGCAACGTCTTCAACCTGTCGACCTATGCGCGTGGATCGAATACCACCGCCATCTGGCGTGCCTACAAGCGCGGCGCGTGTTTCGCCAACCCGTGCTACACCCAGATTCATCCCACCTGCATTCCGGTGAGCGGTGATTACCAGTCGAAACTCACCCTGATGTCGGAATCGCTGCGCAACGACGGCCGCATCTGGGTGCCGAAGCGCAAGGAGGATTGCGGCAAGGCGCCGGCCGACATCCCGGAGGAACAGCGCGACTATTATCTGGAGCGGATGTACGGCGCGTTCGGCAATCTGGCGCCCCGGGATGTCTCCAGTCGTGCGGCCAAGTATGTCTGTGATGAAGGACGCGGGATCGGACCGACGGGCCTGGGTGTTTACCTCGACTTTTCGGATGCGATCAACCGCCTGGGCGAGTCCAGGATCCGAGAGCGATACGGCAACCTGTTTGCGATCTATCATGAGATCACGGCGGAGGATGCCTACAAGACGCCGATGCGGATCTTTCCGGCGGTGCATTATACGATGGGTGGGTTGTGGGTGGACTATAACCTGATGTCGAATGTGCCGGGGTTGTTTGTGTTGGGAGAGGCCAACTTTTCGGATCATGGTGCGAACCGGCTGGGAGCCTCGGCGTTGATGCAGGGGTTGGCGGATGGCTATTTCGTGCTGCCGTCCACGATCGCCACCTACCTTGCGACGGTGAAGCCGGGCAGCCGGCCGAAGGTGGACCAGGGCGAGTTCAAGGAGGCGGAGGAAACGGTGCGGGCGATGACCCGTCATTTCCTCGGGTCCAAGGGCAAGCGCACACCGGCGAGCTTCCACAAGGAATTGGGGAAGATCATGTGGGAGTACTGTGGGATGGCCCGGAACAAGGCTGGCCTGGAGAAGGCCATCCAGATGATCTCGGCACTTCGCGACGAGTACCGGACCAACCTGATGGTTCCCGGTGCGGAGGATGAGTGGAATCAGTCCCTGGAAGTGGCCGGGCGCGTGGCGGACTTCATTGAGTTGGGCGAATTGATGTGCCGGGATGCCCTGATGCGCGAGGAGAGCTGTGGCGGGCATTTCCGGGAGGAGTACCAGTACACGGCTGCGGACCCCGAGGTGCAGCAGGGCCTGGTGAATTCGGGTGATGTAAAGCGTCGTGACGACCAGTTCGCCTTTGTGGCGGCCTGGGAGTACGCGGGGGCGGGCAAGGCGCCGGTGTTGAACCGGGAGCCCTTGGTTTATGAAGAGGTCAAGATGAGCACCCGCTCCTACAAGTGACCGAAACGGCAGCAGCAGGACAATCCATCCATTTTTCCCGAACCATGAAGGTCAAGATCAAGGTCTGGCGGCAGAAGAACCGAAACACCAACGGCGGTTTCATCACTTACGATTCTCCGGATCTGAATCCCAACATGTCCTTTCTGGAGATGTTGGACGTGGTGAACGAGGGCCTTGCCATGAAGGGCGAGGAACCGATTGCCTTCGACCATGACTGTCGCGAGGGCATTTGCGGCACGTGTTCGCTGGTGATCGATGGCAAGCCCCATGGACCCCACAAGGGTGTGGCCACGTGCCAGACCTATATGCGGAGCTTCAAGGATGGCGACCTGATCACGGTGGAACCGTTCCGTGCAAAACCGTTTCCACTGGTCAAGGACCTGGTGGTGGACCGGAAGTCGTTTGATCGGATCCAGCAGGCGGGTGGGTTCATTTCGGTCCGGACGGGCAGTGCACCGGATGCCAATTCCATTCTGGTGCCGAAAGAGAACGCGGACCTGGCCATGGACGCGGCCCAGTGCATTGGGTGCGGCGCGTGTGTGGCAGCGTGCAAGAATGCCTCGGCCATGTTGTTTGTGTCGGCCAAGGTCTCCCATTTCGGGTTGCTGCCCCAGGGACAACCCGAGCGGCATCGGCGGGTCAAGGCCATGGTGGACCAGATGGATGCCGAGGGGTTTGGCGGATGCACGGTGACAGGCTCGTGCGAGGCGGTATGTCCGAAGGAGATCAGCCTCGATTTCATCGCCCGGATGAACCGGGACTATGCGGTGGCGATGCTGAAGGGCGATCCGAAGGGCATCGCGGGCGGCGGCGGGGCCTGATCCAAATCCCGGGACGGGTTGGCCCGCCGTCGGGCCAACCGCCTGTTCCATCTCACCACTCCCGCCCGATTACTTCCTGCGGGCGGTCCACTCGTTGGACATGGGGTTGCCGTCGAATTCGGTCTCGGTGCGACCCGCCAGCTTTCCGTCCTTCACCTGACCGGACATCTTGTAGGTCATGGTCCCGCCGGAGGGACGATCCCGGTGGATCACCCAGGAGAAGTTCGATCCGTCCACCTTGCCCTCGACGAGGGTGAGTCGGGCGTCGGCATTCCGGACGACGGACCCGGCGAGGCGGTTTCCGTCCTGTTGAAGGGTCATGGGGAGTTCGACCGGATCGTTGTTGGGGCCGGGGATGGTCAGGATCCATTCGCCGGAGAGGGATTCGGCCGAGCCAGCGGGTTGGACGGGGGTGTCACCGAGGACACGGGCGAGGTGAGGTTCGAGGGCTTCGGCCCAAAGTGCATAACCGGCGGGGCTGAGGTGGAGGAAGTCCGGCATCAGGGGTGCGGGAATGACGCCGCGGGAATCGATGAATCGATGCCCGAGATCGACCCAGAGGATGTGTTTGTCGTCGACGATTTTCTGGAGGACCTGATTGACCTGGAGGATCTTGCCGCGCTGGGGATTGGGATTCTCGCCGCGCGGGAAGATGGGGAGGAGGAGGACGGTGGTGTCGGGGAGGGTGGTGCGGAGTTTCTGGACGATGGCGACGACGCCCTCGGCGATCTGGTCGACGGAGTTGTCTTCGCCGTTGGAGTTGTTGGTGCCGATCATGACGACGGCGGCCTTGGGTTTGACGCCCTTGAGGTGGCCGTTCTCGAGGCGCCAGAGGACGTGCTGGGTGCGGTCGCCGCCGATGCCGAGGTTGAGGGCCTTGCGATGGTTGTAGTAGCGGGACCAGACATCCTTGCCGGCGCCTTCCCAGCCCTGGGTGATGGAATCGCCGATGAAGAGGACCTGGGATTGGGCGCCGATCTCGTTGACGCGTTGGGTGATGGCGTCGTTGCGTTGTTTCCAGCCTCCATCCGGGCGCGGGGCGGGTTCGGTGGCGGAGTGGGCGAGGAGGGAGCCGTTGAGGAGTGCAACGGCGACCAGGCAGGGGAGGAATCTCTTCATGGGAATATTTCCCCGAAGCATCCCAAGAAGGCCGGGGTGTGCAAGAGCGGCGACAGCCGTTGAGACCGCGCTGGTGCAGTTTTGCATGTGCCCTGGCGAGGATCCCGATGAAGGGAGCGGCCGCACTCAACCAAGATCCACGATGCCGTCAGCGAGTTGACGGCGACAGGCTGTCGCTGCTCCAGTCAGGGGCAGTGGGGTGAAGGATGGGTGTGGGCGACTCAGCCGGGTTCCTCGCCGAGTTCGACATTCCAGTAGGCGATGTCGAGGAAGTGTTTCCAGGACTCGTGGATGGGGGCGCCGTAACTGACCTGGACGAAAGGCCGCCACTTGGGCCGCTTTGGTTTGCGGACGAGACGCATGCCGGCTTCGGCAGGGGAATGGTTGGCCTTGCGGGTGTTACAGGGGATGCAGGAGCAGACGATGTTTTCCCACGTGGTGGGGCCGCCGCGATCGCGGGGGATGACGTGATCGAGATTGAGGTCACGGCGGTCGAAGACGCGCCCGCAGTACTGGCAGGTATTGCGGTCGCGCTCGAAGATGTTGTGGCGGGTGAACTTCACCTCCTTGCGAGGGA
>CAZDYB010000450.1:0-4216 GCA_964509045.1 uncultured Akkermansia sp. | reverse complement strand
CGGGGTTGAAAAACGGCGCGTCAGCCGCTCCAAGTACGGTGTCAAGCGTCCCAAGCCGGGCGCCGCAACTGCCAAGAAGAAGTGATTCCTCTGAAGGCACCCTGATCTCATCGTTCACTGTCCCCCAAGTATACATTCGCTCTTTGTATGTCTCGTCGTCGTCGTGCAGATCGTCGTCCGGTTGTCTCGGACGCCAAGTACAACAGTTCATTGGTGGCTCGTCTGGTCAACACTGTGATGCAGGGAGGCAAGAAGAACCTTGCCCAGCGCATTGTGTATGGCGCCTTGGAAGTCATCGCGGAGAAGAATCCTGGTGCCAGTCCGCTGGAAGTGTTGCAGCGCGCCATCGACAACGCGAAGCCTCGTATTGAGACCAAGGCCCGGCGGGTTGGGGGGGCTACGTATCAGGTCCCGATGGAGGTTTCGACAGATCGGCAGAACTCGTTGGCCATGCGTTGGATTGTCGGGTTTGCGGATTCGCGCAAGGGGATTCCGATGAAGGAGGCGCTGGCCACCGAGGTGATGGAAGCCTATCTCGGTCAGGGTAACGCGATCCGAAAGCGTGACGATGTCCACAAGATGGCGCAAGCCAACAAGGCCTTTGCTCACTTCCGCTGGTAGGAGTTGATTTCGTAAGGCGCCCCGATCCCGGATCGGGGCGTTTTTCATCCCCGGAATACTTTCCTGATTTGACATGAGTGATCCCACAGCAATCGACGCGGCGCTGAATTCCCCCCAGCGCCAGTATCCCCTTGAGCGGACGCGCAACATAGGAATTGCCGCGCACATTGATGCCGGAAAGACGACCACCACCGAGCGAATCCTTTTCTATACCGGATTGATCCACAAAATCGGTGACGTCGATGACGGTAACACGGTGACGGACTGGATGGAGCAGGAAAAGGAGCGTGGGATCACGATCACGTCTGCGGCAGTGACGTGCTTCTGGACACAGAAGAAGGAAGAGGGGCTTTACAAGGCCCGGGAAAGCATTGCGCATCGAATCAACATCATCGACACACCAGGACACGTCGATTTCACGGCGGAGGTTGAGCGGTCAATGCGTGTGCTGGACGGCGCCGTGGCGGTGTTTTGTGGAGTTGCAGGGGTCCAGCCCCAGTCGGAGACGGTGTGGCGTCAAGCGACCAAGTACAAAGTTCCGCGCATTGCCTTCGTCAACAAAATGGATCGAACCGGGGCGAACTTTGACAATGCCCTGCAGGACATGCGGAAGAAGTTGGGCGCCTATGCGTACCCGATCATGCTTCCCATCGGGGCTGAGGATCAGTTCGCTGGGGTAATAGACGTGGTCAATCAGAAGGCCATCTACTGGGGGCCTGGAGATCTGACCAATGAGGGGTTGCGCTATGACATCCAGGAGATTCCTGACGGGATGGTTGAGCAGTCCAAGCAGGCGTTGGAAGAATTGATCGAAGCCGTATCGAACAAGGACGACGTCCTCGCCGAGATGGTTCTTGAGGAGAAGCCGATCACGGTTGTCGATCTCAAGGCCGCCATCCGTCGGTTGACCTGTCGGATCGAGCTGATTCCCGTTCTCTGCGGATCTGCCTTCAAGAAGAAGGGGGTTCAGGTACTGATTGATGCGGTAGTTGACTACCTTCCGTCGCCTGTGGACATCCCGCCGGCCGAGGGAATGGTTCTTGGAACCGACGACAAGATCAGTGTGCCGCCCAACGACAACAGCAAGTTTTGCTCGTTGGCCTTCAAGCTCTGGACTGACCCCTATGCGGGCAAGTTGGTGTTTTTCCGTGTCTATTCGGGGCACCTCAAGAAGGGCGACAATATCTACAATCCCCGAACCCGGAAGCGGGAAAGGGTGAGTCGATTGATGGTTATTCAGGGTAGCGAGCGGAAGGATATCGATGCTGTTTACTCGGGTGACATTGCGGCATTGGTGGGACTTCGGAACATCACCACGGGTGATACCCTTTGTGATGAGTCGTTCGATGTGACCCTTGAGCCCCCGACTTTCCCCGAGCCGGTGATCAGCATGGCAATTGAACCAAAGACCAAGGCGGATCGGGACAAGATGTCGGAGGGGTTGCAGCGTCTGGCGGAAGAGGATCCTACCTTCCGGGTTTTCACAAATGAGGAAACCGGGCAGTTGATCATCGCGGGAATGGGTGAACTTCATCTTGAGATCATCCGGGATCGGCTGAAACGGGAATTCAAGGTGGAAGCGGACGCAGGAGCCCCGCAGATTGCCTATCGCGAGACCATCACCAAGGCTGCGGATGGGGAGGGTAAATTCATCCGCCAATCGGGTGGCCGAGGCCAGTATGGGCATGCCTGCGTGAAGGTGGAGCCCAACGAAAAGGGGAAGGGCGTCGAAGTCTTGAACGAGATTGTGGGTGGAGCGATTCCCCGCGAATACGTCCCTGCGGTTGAGAACGGGATCCGGGAGGCGATCAAGTCAGGTGTTTACGCTGGCTTCCAGGTGATCGACATCAAGGTGAGCATCACCGACGGATCGTTTCATGAAGTCGACTCGAACGAGTTGGCGTTCAAGATGGCTGGCATCTTCGCCTTGAAGGATGCGTTCAATGACGCTGGCCCGATCCTTCTCGAGCCGATCATGAAGGTTGAGGTCACGACCCCAGACGAGTATCAGGGTGACTTGCTGGGTGATATCAACCGTCGACGTGGCATCATTCAGGGAGTCGACGCCAAGGGTGGGCAGACGGTGGTGACCGCACAGGTGCCGCTGGCCGAGATGTTCGGTTACGCTACGGCGATACGATCCTTGTCCAAGGGACGTGCCTCGTACAGCATGGAACCGCTGAATTTCGAACAGGTTCCCAACAGTGTTCTGACCACCGTTCTGGATGCCGCCAAGAAGAAGCCGGCGGCCCGGAGCTAAACTTTCGCTAACCTCACTTAAACTGTTCTTTGTATGGCTGGACAACGCATCCGCATTCGTCTGAAGGCCTACGACCACCGGGTAATCGATGCCTCTGCGAGTGAAATCGTTGAGACCGTCAAGCGCTCTGGAGCCCGTGTCGCAGGTCCCATCCCACTTCCCACCACCATCGAGCGCGTGACCATTGGGCGATCACCGCACGCTGACAAGAAATCACATGAGAGCTTCGAGCAGCGCACACACAAGCGTCTGATCGACATTCTCGACCCCACGGCCAAGACGGTGGATGAGCTGAAGAAGCTGAACCTGCCGGCTGGCGTTGACATCACCATCAAGATTTAAGGGAGGAGCCATGCCGATCGGACTTTTGGGAAAGAAACTGGGCCACACCCGCGTTTACGACGCGGACGGCGTAATGACACCGGTGACGGTGGTGCTTGTTGGACCCAACCGGGTCTTGCAGGTCAAGAAGACAGAAGGTGACGGATACAACGCCGTTCAACTGGGCTTTGATGACCAGAAGGAGCAGCGCCTGAGCAAGGCGGTGAATGGGCACATCAAGAAACACAAGGGTGTGGCCGTGAAGCGGATCAAGGAGTTCCGGGATTTCACGCGGGATGTGAATCCGGGCGATATCCTTACGGCTGATGTCTTCGAGGTGGGTCAGTTTGTCGATTGCATTGGAGTGACCAAGGGACGTGGTTTCGAGGGTGTCGTTGGCCGCTGGGGATTCCGCGGTGGCGACATGACTCATGGTGCCAAGGGATGGCATCGGCGATCTGGGGCGATTGGCTGCCGACTTTTCCCGGGTCACGTGAACAAGGGATTGAAGATGCCCGGTCACATGGGTGCTGTTCGACGCACGTCACAGAACCTTGAGATCGTGCAGGTTCGGAAGGACGACAATGTGTTGCTGATTCGGGGGAACTTCCCGGGCAGTGAAGGAGATTATTGCATCGTCAGGGAGGCCAAGAAGATCAGCATCAACTCGGCCCGTTTGAAGGCGATTCATGACGCGCGGAAGAAGGCCAAGGAAGTGGCCGCCGGCAAGAAGACCGACAAGAAGGCCGCAGCGGCCAAGAAAAAGTAAGGAACCTGAGCGATGAAACTCGCGATTAAAGATCTTAACGGGAATTCGACGGGTGAGCTCGACGTGACGTTTGACGTCATCGAGAACGGTCGTGGAACCCAGGCCGTGCATGACACGGTGGTGGCGTTCATGGCTGGACGACGCAGCGGTACTGCGGCAACGAAGACCATGGGTGAGGTGAATGGCTCCGGGAAGAAGCCATGGCGACAGAAAGGTACGGGACGAGCACGTGCCGGTTCGTTTGC
>CAZDYB010000449.1:0-4226 GCA_964509045.1 uncultured Akkermansia sp. | reverse complement strand
CACCCACCAACGCCGCCGCCGCTCCCCCGATCATCGCCGAGAATGCCGTCACCATCACGATCACCCCGGCAAACCTGCCCACCCCGTCCAGGATGACCAGCCAGCCCAACGCCGCGAAGTTCTGCAATCCCTGCGTCACCCCGCGCAACACCGACACCCACAACGTCAACAATCCCAACATCCACGTCGCCCACAACGCACCTGGCCCCGATAGCTTCCAAAGCCGCACCACATCCCCCTGCCAGATCACCAACGCCAACGCCACCAGGAGCCAGACCCCCAGTATGGTCGCCAATGCCCGGCGCGCCGACGTCGCCACTCCCCGCGCCACGTCTTCCGTCACCGCCGCCGCCGTCTGCTGCCCGAACATCGTCCACAGACCACCCGCCACCGCCGCGATCACATAGAACGAACTCAGCAACGTCTTGAACTCCGCATACACCGCGTCACCGCACCGTTTGCTGATGAACGTATGCACGAACATCATCAACCCTCCGCCCGCCAGGGTCGCCATCACCATCCAGGCGCCCTGCCGTGCAAAACTCTGCTTGGTCTCGTTCATTCGCTCCCTTTCAAACCGACCTGCCATCCGTCATCACCCACTCCGCAAAATCCACCGCGCGCCCCGCCAACGCCCCCCAGTCCAGTTCACCCCGCACCCGATCCGAGGCCGTCCGCCCCACCGCCCGCCGCATCTCCAACGAGGTCCCCAGCCATTCCAACAGCCGATCCCCAAACTGCACTCCGTCGAAGCCGGCAAAACGCATCGCCGGTTCCCCCGCAAAATGTCGTGTCAGGTTTTCAAGGGACGTGCTCACCACCGGGATCCCGCACCCCAGATATTCCACTGCCTTCGCCACAAACGCACAGTGCGCTCCCTCGCTCGCCTCGTAGGGCACCATCCCCACCGTGCTCTTGCGAAGCCATCCCGCCACCCCCTCGTACGGCACGAATCCCGGGCGCTCCAGCCGGATCCCCGCACAGCGCCGTTCCATCTCCCCACAGAACTCCATCAATACCGGCGTCTCCTTCCCGATGAACCGGAACACCACCTCCGGCCGCACCGCATGCACCCGCGCCACTGCCTCCCGCGCAATCGGACCCAGATGATGCCGGTCAAAGGATCCATGCATCACCACCACCGCCGGATCCGGATCCGCTTCACCCGCCGGCACCGGCGTGAAAACCGACGCGTCGTAGCCGTACAACAGCGGCTCAATCTTCCCCGCGTCATATCCCGTCCGCTCAAACCGCTCCGCCAACGGCCGCGACACCGTCAACACCCCGTCCGCCCGGAACCGTCGCGGCAAGGACATCTCGTATCGGTTCAACGCCGGCACCAACCCCGTCCGCGTGAACATCCACGGCCACGCCTCCATGAACCCCGTCAGGTGATCCAGGAAGTTGAACACCAGCTTCCCTCCCAAACGTTCCCGCGCCCATCCCGCCGCCACCGCCGACAACGTGTGCTGCGCAAAGTACAGGTCCACCGCCCCCTCCACACCCGCCACCCGCCTCACCTGCGACGCCAATGCCCGCGGATACATGAGGTACTTCAAGGTCCGCATCCGCGCATACCGTCCCATCTTCCATTTGGCGAACGGATGCACCCGGATCCCCCACTCGGCCGGCACCTTGTCCATCCCGTCGAATTCCGGGCAGTGCAATTCGACCCGATGCCCGCGCCGCACGAACTCCCGCACCAGATGTGGCGCCTCCGCCGATCCACCGCCCGAGGGCGGCAGGAACGGTTCATGGGTCAGGAAGGCCAGGCGCATGCGGAAGCCCACCCCTATTCCAGACCGCGCAGGAAATCCTCCAACTGGCGCGCACCCCGCTCCAGTGATCCCACCGCAATCCATTCGTCCCGCGTATGCGCCTGCGCGATGTCCCCGGGGCCGTACACCACCGACGGAATCCCGCCCTCCGCCAGCGGGGCCGCATCGCAGAAATAATGCACACCCCGTGTCTCCTTCCGGCCCGCCGCCCGACACAACGCCTGCACCCAGGGCAGGTCCGGGTCCGTCTCCAACGCATGGCACGGCGCCGCGCGCAGGACGTCGAACACCACCTTCAATCCACGCGCCTTGAGCAACGTCCGGATCTCACGGCGCACCTGCGCTTCCCCTTCTCCCGGCAAGGTCCTCCGGTCGATCGCAATCATGCATTCGTCCGGCACGATGTTCGGCTGCGTGCCGCCCCGGATGGATCCCACATTGATGGTCGGGCTTCCCAGCAACGGATGGCTCCGCGCATTCAACTGCTTCCGATATTCCACCTCCAACACCTCGACCACCCGCGCCATCTCATGCACCGCATTGCGACCCAGCTGCGGTGTCGCTCCATGCGCCGCACGCCCCACCGTCCGCAATTGCAGCCAGACATCCCCCTTGTGCGCCGTCACCACCTCCAACCGTGTCGGCTCCCCCACAATGGCCAGGTCCGCCCCCAGACCTCTCCCACCACGGCCCATCGCCCGTGCCGCATAATGCCTCGATCCCAACTGCCCGTTCTCCTCATCCACCAACCCCACAAAGACAATCTCGGTCGTCTCCGGTCGCTTTCCCGAGGCCGCCACCCGGCGCACCGCCTCCAGCATCGCTGCCACACACCCCTTGGTGTCGCATGCCCCACGACCCATCAACCGCCCCCCGCGGATCGCCGGATCCAGCAACGTCGACAGGTTCGGTTCCCCCACCGTGTCCAGATGCGGCGCCAACAACAGGCGTTGCCGCACCTTTCCCTTCGGACTCAACCGGGCCAGCACGTTGCTCCGTCCCGGCACCACCTCCTGAACCTCGACATCCAACCCCGCCATCGCCGCCGTCGCCATCACGAACCCGCCCACCGCCGCCTCGCCCGCACGCGGATCTCCCGCCGACAGGAACGCCGGGTTCACACTCGGAATCGCCACCAGATCGCGGAGGAGTCGGACCACCGATGACAGTGCAGCCATGGCCGCGCACCCTATCCATACCCCGACCCCGGGGAAAGCCTGACGCCAAGGGAGCGGCGGGAGCGGCGACGTTCGGTCACCGGAGGTGCGGAGAAGGAAGAAGGCACGGCGGAACGGCAACCACGGGTGGCCGCCGTGCATCGGGTTCCCGGGCAGGGGCTTTGCCCCAGACCGCCCGATCAGAAGAACACGCCTTCGGTCCAACGCAGTCGGAACCAGGGGAATGCCACCTCCAGGGTGGTCACCACCAGGAAGCTGATGCTCACCACGGCGTTGAGTCGGAAGAACGCCAGATTGATCAACGCCGGCGTCCGGCGTCGCGCCAGCGCATGTTCGAGCAACAGCAGCCCCAGGATCAGCACCAGTCCGATCCAATACGGCAATCGGAACCCGCAAAGCCCCCCGAACACCACCAGGGTCGCCCACATGAAAAGATGGCTCAGGAAAGCCACCGCCAGGGCGTTGACCGGCCCCCATCGCACCACCAGCGAATGCAGCCCCTCCCGCCGGTCAAACTCGTAGTCCTGGGTCGCGTAGATGATGTCGAATCCCACCAGCCACAACACCACCGCCAACCCCAGCACCAGCGGGATGAAGGCGCTGTGCCGAAAATCCAGCCGCCCGTCCACCCGCGGCAGGAAATCGAATCCTCCCTCCACCGCCAACCACGCTCCCACCGGTGCCGCTGCCAACGCCAGACCCAGCCAGACATGCGTGAAATCCGTGAACCGCTTGGTCAACGAATAGAAACACACCAGGAACAAAGCCACCGGCGACAACACCAGGCACAACCGGTTCAGCCCCCACGCCGCCCCCACCAGCATCGCCGCACTTCCAAGGCACAGGACCCAGGCCCCCAGCAGACTCACCGCCCCGCTCGGCAGATGCCGCCCCGCCGTCCGCGGATTCTTGGCGTCGAAATGCCGGTCCACAATCCGGTTGAACGCCATCGCACACGTCCGCGCCCCCACCATCGCCACCAACACCAATCCGAACACCCGCCAACCCGGCCATCCCCGCGTCTCACGCGACGCCACCACCATCGACGCCAATGCGAACGGCAAGGCAAACACCGTGTGACTGAACTTGACGAACGATCCCCATAGGGCGAGCTGCCGCAACATCCCGACCATCCTGCCGCGCATCTCCCCGAAGCGCAAAGCACCGCTGATCTCCCGTTCCCACACGGTCGCATCCCTGACGTTGCCCCCGAACCGATAGGGGTAGGGGCGACCCTGGTGGGCCACCCCTCCCTCCAAACCGGACTGGC
>CAZDYB010000448.1:0-4227 GCA_964509045.1 uncultured Akkermansia sp. | reverse complement strand
CAGCATCTCTGGATCTGGTTCCTTTGGTTGGCGGGCTTCTACTCGGTCTGGGCGTGGCTCGTCTTCGGTCAGGGCCGCTGGGCGGATGCCAAGGCCCACTGGCCCATCGCTCTCGCCATGGCGATGGGCAGTTACGTGGCCGGATCAACCCCGATGGGCGGCGGGACGGTCGGGTTTCCCATCCTCGTCCTGCTCTTCGAACTCCCGGCAACCCTGGGCCGCGACTTCTCCTTCGCCGTCCAGTCCATCGGCATGACCAGCGCCGGCATCTTCATCCTCGCCCGACGCCAACCCCTCGCCTGGGCCATGCTGAAGGGCGCCATGCTGGGCGCACTCCTGGGAACACCGATCGGCATCTGGTATGTCGCTCCCTGGATTCCCGAACTCTGGATCAAGGTCGTATTCGCCGTGGTCTGGGCGAGCTTCGGCGTGCTGCACCTCTACCGGATCAATGAGATCGCCGGTCATGTCGGAATGACCGAGTTCGATGAACGCTGGGATTTCCGCATGGGTTTCATCCTGGGCATCCTCTCCGGTTCCACCGTCGCCGCCGTCACCGGTGTCGGCATCGACATGGTCCTCTATGCCGCCCTCGTCCTGCTGTGCCGGGCCGACCTGAAGATCGCGATCCCGACCTCCGTGGTCATCATGGCGTTCACCTCCGTCCTGGGAATCGTGGTCAAGAACCTCACCACCGGACTTCAACCCGGCGTCTATGAAAACTGGCTCGCAGCCGCACCAGTCGTCTGTCTCGGAGCTCCGCTGGGTGCCTTCATGGTGGATCTCATCGGCCGCAAGCCCACCCTGCTCTTCGTGGCAATCCTTTGCGTCGGACAGTTCGCCTGGACCTGTTACGCGGAACGTTCAGCCTTGGGTATCACAGGACTCATCGGCGCCCTTGCCGCCGTGGGCGCCTGCCTCCTCGGCCTCGAGAAGCTCCGGGCCTGGGGCGCCGTCCTGGTCGGCGAAGCCAAGTCGGCAAAGCTGGGCCGGTCCGGGTAGGGATCCCCCAACCCAGACTCCCGACGGGCCGGAACCGGGCAAGCCGGCTCAATTGCCAGAATGGCCTTCCTCACCCTCCAGCCAATCGCCACGCCTCCAGGATCCCGTTCGCCGCAGAACAACCTGCTCGAACCCGGAGGGTTCAAAGCCATTAGCCGACGGTTGAGGAGCGAAGCGACGATACCACCGGACCATCGTCCCCAAGCCATCCGCATCCCGGAGGGATGCCAGCCAATTCCACTTCCAGGCCCTTCGCGTCTTCGCGTGAATCCTTCCGCGATCAACCTCAACCCACCCTGTGGGTGCCGTTACGTTCAACCTCTGGCTGATGGCTGGCATCCCTCCGGGATGTCGGGACGCCACGCCGTCCATCGGCCCGTCCTGGATCCACGATCCCCTCTGTGCTCTCTGTGTCCTCTGTGGTGACCCTTTGCCTGATCCTTCCCCGAGAACGATTCCGATCCGGCCATTCATCCTGGCCCCGTTTCCAGGCATTCGAAACGGTGACAACCCTCCACATTCCTGGCTTTTGCATTCCCCGCGTTCCCCGCAGGTCCGCCAGAAATCCCTCCACCCCAACGTCGACGAATCCCGACGGTTTCCAGGGTGGATCCAGCCCCGGTTCCCCGGGATTGCCCATCCCCTTTCCCACACCGTAGCCTCCCGGCTGATGTTCCGATTGCTTCTCTTTGCCGTTCTCTGTGCATTGCTCCCGGCCGGCCGCCTCGCCGCCGCGGTCGAACGTCCGAACCTGCTGGTGATCCAGACCGACGACCAGCGATGGGACGCGCTCGGGGTGGTCCAGCGTGAGATGGGTGCAGACGCCCTGTTCCCGTGGTTCAGGACTCCCAACATCGACCGTCTCGCCGCGGAGGGGGTGCGATTCGCCAATGTGTTCGTCACCACCTCGCTCTGCTCCCCCAGCCGCGCCTCGTTCCTCAGCGGCAAATACGCACGGGCCCATCGCGTCGTGAACAACTTCACCGAGTATCCCAACGAGCTTCCCGGCTACCCTCGGCGCCTTCAGGAATCCGGATACGAAACCGCCTACATCGGCAAATGGCACATGGGCGAAGACAACGATGATCAACGGCCCGGCTTCGATTTCTGGATGAGTCACCGCGGCCAGGGCAACTACTTCGACAACGAATTCAACGTCAATGGCACCCGCCGCCAGTTCCCCGGCTATTACACCACCATCGTCACCGATGCCGCCGTGGATTGGCTTCAGCGGGAACATCGCCGCCCTTGGCTGCTGGTCCTCGGTCACAAGGCTCCCCACGGCGGACCCATCCAGCCCGAACCCCGCTTCGCAAACGCCCTCGACGGATTCCCCATCCGCAAGCCACTCAATTATGACAACCACTCCACGGCCGACGGCAAACCCGCCTGGCTCTCGGAAAGCCTGCCCACCTGGCACGGATCCCAGGGACCCCTCTATGGCCAGAAGGAGTACGACCGCTTCGTCCGCGCCTACCTCGCCACCCTTCTCTCCGTCGACGAAAGCGTGGGCCGGGTCTACGAAACCCTCCGCGCCTCCGGACAACTCGACCGCACCGTGATCGTGTTCACGAGTGACAACGGTTTCGTCCTCGGCGAACACGGACGGGTCGACAAACGCACCGCCTACGAGGAAAGCCTCCGGATCCCCCTGCTCATCCGGCATCCCGGCCTCGCCCGCCCCGGCACGGTCATCAGCAACCTCGTCCTCAGCCTCGATCTCGCCCCCACCCTCATCGACCTCGGCGGTGCCCGTAAACTCCGCGGCATCCAGGGACTCTCGCTGCGTCCCCTGCTCGAAGGTCGCCGGACCCGCTGGCGCGATTCCTTCCTCTATGAATACAACTATGAGGAACAGTTTCCCTATACCCCCAACGTCCGGGCCGTGCGGACCACCGATTGGAAACTGATCCGCTATCCCCACGGCGACGGTTCCCCAGACCGGTTCACCTCCGAACTCTATCAGGTCTCCTCGGATCCCCACGAACTCCACAACCGCATCCATGATCCCGCAGTCGCACACATCCGACGCCAACTCGAACGGGAGGCGGCCCGGTTGTCCCGCGCCGCCGGTAAGGACCAGATGCCGGTCTATCGCGGCATCGTGAATGTCCTTCCCAAGTACTGATCATGCCTGACCCAGCCACCGCAGTCGCCGTCCGCATCCATCCCAGCCAGTTCCCCCAGGCCATCGCCGCCGCACTGCACGCCTCGCTCGATGCGCGGCAAATGAATCACAAGTTCCACTACGACACCCCACGACAGACCCTGCGATGGTTGCGGGTTCACCAAACTTGTTCACCCGCCTGCACCGACCCGGCCGGCACCGCCCTCTATGCCCAGGCCGCACTCGCCGCCGCCCAGCTCGTGCGCGACCGCGACGCCATCGATGTCATCAGCCTGGGAAGTGGCGGTGGCCAAAAGGATGCCCATCTCCTCGCCGCCCTCGACTCCATCCATCCGGGTGTCCGTCGCCGTTACATGCCGGTGGATGTCTCCGTGGGACTGTCCCTGGTCAGCCGCGATGCCGCCCTCGCCGTCGGCCTCGGATCCGGGGACATCGCACCCTTCGTCATGGACCTCGCCGATACCCCCGACTGGTCCTCCGCACTGGACCCGGTGTGGCCAGCGCCGGCCACGCGCATCGTCCTGTTCTACGGCATGCTGCCCAACTTCATTCCGGGAACCACCCGGGAACGCCTCGCCGCACTGATCCGTCCGGGTGACCTGCTTCTGGTCAGTGCCAACCTCGCTCCCGGACCCGACTACGCAGCCGGTGTCCAATCCATCCTCCCACTCTACGACAACGCCCTCACCGCCGATTGGCTCATCGCCGTCCTCCAGGATCTCGGCGCGGATCGCGGCGATGCCGAGGTCCGGTTCAACGTCGCAACCTGTCCCCACGACAGCGGCCTGCTCCGGATCGAGGCCTGGGCCCATTTCCTCCGGCCCACCGTGCTGGCCTTCGAAGACGCCGTGCACTCCTTCAACTCCGGGGATCGATTCCAACTCTTCTTCTCCTATCGACACACCCCGGATCGGGTGGCCCGACATCTGGCACCCGCCGGACTCCAGATCCAACAGCAGTGGACCAATCCCGCCGGCGACGAAGGCGTGTTCCTGATCACCCGCCCCGCCGCATCCATGAAGTAGGGAGGGAAGTGGCGGCGCAGCAGATTCTTTCGCAGGCCGAGGAGTGAACGAGGCGTCCCGCAACGCGGGATA
>CAZDYB010000447.1:0-4231 GCA_964509045.1 uncultured Akkermansia sp. | reverse complement strand
TGGCGAGCGCATGCAGGTACATCTTCAGGAATCCTCTCAACAACCGCTTCAGACATGCATTCAGTTCAAGGCTTTCCGCAGCGCGGGAGACCCGCCCCGCGCGGATGGATCGACCCTGGACTCATTGGTCGTCCGCCACCCTTTCGTTAAGAGCCTTCCGTGACAACCGATCCAGATCCAGATCGGTTGCCGTCGGCAGGAACCGCTTCCGATACAATTCGTCATGCAGGATGGCCACGATGGCCACCAGGGGCGCCGCAACCAGGACACCCAATACTCCAAATGCCACGACGCACAACAGCATGGAGAAGATCACCGCCACCGGATGCAGCTTCATTCCGCGCGCCATGACGAAGGGAGAAACGACATTGTTCTCCAGGAACTGGATCGTCAGGTAGGCAAGGACCACCCAGACCGGGGTCATGCCTCCCTTGCCAACGGCCAGCAACAGTCCCGGCACCGCGCTCAAGAGCGGGCCGGCAAAGGGAATCGCTTCAAGGATGCCCGCGATCAATCCCAACACCAGCGCATCCATGAAGCCGAAGATCGGCCACATGAACAGGAAGACCAGCAGCCCGATCGTCAGCATGCCCAGGAGCGTTGAACCAGCCCATGCGGGCGCAAATCTCCCGACACGCTGGAGGATGATCAGTGTCTGACCATGGTGCCGCTCGGGCATGATCGAAAAGATCGCCCGGAAGATCGGGCGGGGATTCATCAACGTGAACGTCACGCCAAAGAATACGGTCACCAGGACAATCAGGATCTGGGCCGCGTTGAAGGCCACCGCAGTGAACCGGCCGATCACCCCTTGGAAAACCTCGCTGAGATTGCCCCGGATGGTTCCCGGTTCCTTTTCCGATTTGGTCAGGGCCGGTTCACCAGTCGGTGGCGCGACCCGGGGTTCCCCCGCGTCCGACTTCGCCTGGGCAATCTCCGTCGTGACTTCCGCCTGCAGCTTTTCCTCGGACTCCACCGCCTGTTGCTCCATCCGGATCAACGGCTTCTGCAGTCTTTCCCAATAACGCGGCAACCGCTCCGACAACTTGGTGACCGAGGATTTCATCGGGACGAAGACGGCCCAACCCGTCAGGCCCAGGACCACCACCAACGAGATTGCAACCAGGGCCGTCGCGCCCCTTCTACCTCCGGTCCAGGTCCGGAGCCGGGAGATCACCGGGTTGACCGCCAACGAGATCAGCAGGATGAGGAGCAACGACAGCAGGATGGGCGACAACAGCGGAAAGGTCTGGATGAAAACCAGCAATCCCGCAGCCAGGAGTATGGAAAACGGGATCGACCATGGTTCCACCTCCGGTTCGCAGCTATCGGGCACGTTCGGCTCCCTGGTTCTGGTCTCGGCCTGTGTTCATACCCGTTTCATCCCGTGACAAATGTTCCCGGATTCCTGGCCATCGGTCCCACCCCCCGAAAGGAAGGACCCACGCCCGACGACCTCCACATTCCATCGGAACCCGCTTCGAGGGGAGGTGGGTCTTCACCCCATTGAATCGTCGACGCACTTCCAGGACTGCACAGGCCCAGACGAAATCCCTCGATGGGTTGCGGGATCGGACGCCGTTGCACCGTTCCCCGGAAACACCCCCCACCCAGCTCCGTCCAACAGACCGGCCCGCTTCACTTCGCCTCAGCCAGAATCGTCCTCAACGCACGCCGCACCAACATCTCCGTCTCCCGCGTCGGCGACTCTTTCCGCCACCGTTCACACACCGTCCGCACCCATTCCGGTCGCGTCTTGCTCGCGTCATTCAACCAGTTCGCCACCGAATCCCGCACGTACCTGGATCCATCCGACCGCATCGGCTCCAGGATCGGCAATCCCCGCTCCGGTCGCTCCTTCAACTCCGTGATGTGCCGGCACCACACCCCGCGCGGTCGCGTCAACTCACTCGCGAACCGGCGCAGGTTCGGATCCGTCTCCCTCGACCACGACTCCATCAACTCCAGTCCCGTCTCCAACTCCAACATCAACGGCTCCCGCATCGCCATCCACGACACCTCCCGCACCGACATGTTCCTGTCCGCAGCCAACGGACGAATCCACTCCAGCTTCTGCCCCAGGCTCAGGCTGTCGATGCTGCCCACCACGTGACAGGCCCAGGAACGCACCACATCCGATCCATGCCTCGCCAAGGCATCGAACCCACTCCTTCGTCCCGATCCCTTCCCCATTCCCTCCGACAACACCCGCCCGATCAACGCCAGGCGTCGGGGTGCCGTCGAAACCTCCAACCCCTCCAAACCTTCCCTCACCCGGGCCACCAATCCACCCCAACCCAACTCCACCAGCACCCGCTCCGCCAACCGCCCCTGATCCACCACCAGCCATTCACTCAGGTTCCGCGTCTCGATCCACCCCTCGTCCAACAACGCCCGCACCTCCGGAGGAACACCCGCCGTCGTCGGCGATCCCTTCCGCTCCATTACCCAAATCGGGATCTCCGGCGGCTGGCTCTGCTCCCCCCTGGTTCCCTGCCCGATCTTCATCGGGTCAATCCTCCTTCCACCCGTTTTCCGGAGTCAACGTCAACGGCACGGATCCGGGTCCACCGCTCACAGCCCGAATCCGCCAACCTGTTTCCGGCTGGTCACCGGGGACGCTCCCGGTAGGTTTCTCCTCGCAGAGTTGCATACACATGAGCACGCCCACAGGAGACATAGCGCTGATCGGCCTCGCGGTGATGGGACAGAATCTGGTCCTCAACATGAACGACCACGACGTCACCGTCGTGGCCTACAACCGGACCACGTCCAAGGTCGACGACTTCCTCGCCAACGAGGCCAGGGGCACCCGCATCCAGGGCGCCCACTCCATCCAGGAACTGGTCGCCAAACTCAAACGCCCCCGCCGCGTCATGCTCATGGTCAAGGCCGGCGCGCCCGTCGACGAATTCATCCAGCAGCTCCTCCCCCACCTCGAACCCGGTGACATCATCATCGACGGCGGCAACTCGCTCTATGGCGACACCGATCGGCGCGTGAAGGAACTCGAAGCCCGCGGACTGCTCTATGTCGGCACCGGCGTCTCCGGCGGCGAGGAAGGCGCCCGGTTCGGTCCCAGCATCATGCCCGGCGGTTCCGCCGCCGCATGGCCCCACGTCAAACCCATCTTCCAGGGCATCGCCGCCAAGGTCGACGGCGGCACTCCCTGCTGCGACTGGGTCGGCGGCGGCGGTTCCGGTCACTACGTCAAGATGGTCCACAACGGCATCGAGTACGGCGACATGCAGCTCATCTGCGAAGCCTACCAGCTCATGCGCGATGGCCTCGGCCTGTCCGCCGCAGAAATGGCCGCCGTCTTCCAGGACTGGAACCAGGGCGACCTCGACAGCTTCCTCCTCGAGATCACCGGCAACATCCTCGCCAAACTCGACGAGGACGGTTCACCCCTCGTCGATCGCATCCTCGATACCGCCGGCCAGAAGGGCACCGGCAAATGGACCGTCATCGATTCCGCCAACCTCGCCCAACCCGTCACCCTCATCGCCGAGGCCGTGTTCGCCCGTTGCGTCAGCGCCATGAAACCCGAGCGCGTCCACGCCGCCACCCTCCTCTCCGGCCCCAACCCCACCCTCTCCGGCGACCGCGCCGCCCTCATCGAGGACATCCGCAAGGCCCTCTACGCCTCCAAGATCGTCAGCTATGCCCAGGGCTACATGCTCATGCGCGCCGCCTCCCAGGAAAACAACTGGGGCCTCAACTACGGCGGCATCGCCCTCATGTGGCGCGGCGGTTGCATCATCCGCAGCCGGTTCCTCGGCAAGATCAAGGAAGCCTTCGACAAGGATTCCAACCTCCCCAACCTGATGCTCGATGGCTATTTCCGGCAGGAACTCGCCCAGTGTCAGGACGGTTGGCGCCGGGTCGTCGCCGCCGCCGCCCTCAATGGCCTGCCTGTTCCCGCCTTCTCCACCGCGCTCGCCTTCTACGACAGCTATCGTTGCGCCCGACTCCCAGCCAACCTGCTCCAGGCCCAACGCGATTACTTCGGTGCCCATACCTATGAGCGCACCGACAAACCCCGCGGCCAGTTCTTCCACACCAACTGGACCGGCTCCGGCGGGCGCGTCAGCTCCTCGACCTACAACGCCTGAGCCCCCGCCCCGACATTTTCGAGTACGGGTACGATGGCAGGATTCGAGGTCCGCACGCCCTTCGTACTCGTACTCGACCCGGCCTGCGTCCCCAACGGGGACCCAGATCCCAGCCC
>CAZDYB010000446.1:0-4239 GCA_964509045.1 uncultured Akkermansia sp. | reverse complement strand
TCCCGCACCGCGGCCACCGGCGGCGGTTCCGGGTTCCGAACCGGTTCCTGGCCCCCGACCTTTTCCTCACCGTGCGGGTTCATGGGCCGGTTCATCGTCTCGGAATCAAAAGTTGGCACTCAACCCCACCGTCACGATGTGGGCGTCGGGATAGATCCCGGCAGCAGTGACGCCATCGCGTCCCTTCATCACGTAGCGCTTGTAGGCCAGTTGTACCGAGACCCGGTCATGCAATTGCACTGTCATCCCCATCCCCACCGTCCAGGTCTCCAGCTCGCTCAACCGGTAATCCGCCGAATACGCGTCCGGCGCGGAGGGAACCGTCACGATCAGGAACGAATCCGGGTCCGCCAGGACATCCGACTCGAACACTCCATCGCCTTCCTGGGCATAGAAGAAGTTGTCGGGGGTGAAGGCCAGGCGACCCGCTCCGAAGCCGGGATCGGAATTGACCCGGAGCCGGTAAAAATCCGCCGCGGACTGCCGATGATACCGGATGAGGGGCGACACCACGACGCGTTTGCCGACCTTCTGGTTCCACACCCCCTGCAACGTGTGGGCAATCACTCCCCAGTCATCGTGATGAAACCGGTAACTGGCTTCCGCACCGGCGTTCACCTGCGCGAAGTAATGGGTGAGACTGCCCAGGACCACCTGTCGGAACTTGTGGGAAGGGCGCCGTTCCGGTGCCGAGGCACCGTAGGGAACCGGATCAAGATTGGGATCCTGCGGGTCATACGGACCGAACGGGGGCAGGTCCTGATAGAAATTGATCCCCTTGTACGGATCCGTGAGGTAACCGTCCGCATAACCCAGGGTGAGGTTCAATGTCGCCACCGTGCGCGGCCCCAGCACCTGGTTCACCCCGATCAGGAAATCCAGCGTCCCCTTGTAGCGCGGTTGTCGCTGCCAGAACCCGCTCACCTCGTCGAAATTCCGCGCCACCCCCAACACCAGCGTCGTGTTCCGCTGGTTGAAATCGATGGCCTCCGTCAGTGACAGGCCGATCGACCGGTAATCACTCTCCTCACTGTAGGAAATCTGCGGCGTGGTCAGCGTCCGACCCGCCCGGATCGCCGTCTCCACAAAGCCCGCGTCCCGCCGGTCCTTCATCCGCACCGTCTCGAATTCCTGGCCCGGATACCCCGGACCACCCGTCGGAGTCGCCCCGGCCAGCGCGTCGTTCACATAGGATCCCCGGGCCACCACCTTCTCGTGCAGGTCGTACTCGAACCACACCGAGTGCGTCTGCACCTGCATCCGACCCCGGTCCTCGGAATAATCCTCGTACCGATACTCAAACCGGTTCTCCGCCAGGGAACGGCGCGGTGACACGAACAGCAGCACCGCCAACAGCAAGGCCGCCACCCGTCCATCCACCCACCGCCACGCCACCCCTGAGATCTTCATCGCTTCTTCGGATCCAGGTTCGCCGCCAGATCGGCATCGGACACCTCGGACTCCACCCCGTTGTTCGGGATGTTGACCTTGGCGATCCAGAGGACGGCGTTGAGCAGGACCTTGCGTTGGTTGGCATCCGCCCAATTGCCGTGGGTGTGTCCGCCCGTGAAACCGAATCCGCGGCCTCCATCGTCGCGTTCATGCACCCACATCATCGTCTCGCTCCGGCCACCCGCTCCCACGATATGGTCATAGGGACCGGCCGGATACACATAGGGACCCTTGCGGACCTTGTCGGACGGGGTGGCGACCAGGATGGGGGTCACACCTTTTTCGCCCGGCACCCAGCGCATGTTGAAATACCATTCGTCATGGGTGGCGAACGGCTTCACCCCGCGCGTGACCGGATGCACCGGCAACTCCTTGAACTCCGGCTTCCACATCGGGTTCACGCTGAACTGATGCTCGTAATAGCCCCCCACCCACCGATGCATCGCCGCCCCCGGATCGCCCTTGGGAACTTCAACGCCGTAATGCGCGAAACCGAGACCCACACCCTGCTTCGCCAACCGGTCGAACAAAGCCATGCGATTCCCCTGGATCGCCGGATGCCCCCCGCCGCCATCCGCATAGATCACCACCGCATCCACCCCGTCGAACGCCGAATCGTCATCCACCCGCTTGTCGCCCTCCACCCGCGTCGGCCAGCCATTGGAAGCCACCCGCACCTTCAATCCCGGCACATTCCCCAGACATTTCTCGAACAACAACATGCCCGCCCGGAACTCATGCATCCCCGGCGGATGACTCGGTCGACCCGCCACCAACAGGACGGTCCGATCCGCCGCCCGCGCCCAACCCATCACCATCAACACTCCCAGCACCACGCCCACTCTCCACAGGGATCTCATTTCCCGAGTCTCACCTCGCCGCCCTTGTTCCCGCAAGCCTCCCACCCGGGAGCGCGGAATTCATTCCGCAAACGAAGGAACCCTCGAGCAAGCAGGATAGGGGTGACCAAGCCCGGTTTGAAACCACGGATTTCACCGATGGACACCGATGGGAATTGAGTTCCGCGGAGGCCGGAAGGGTGTCGCGTACTCGTACTCGCACTCGGTTCTCTCCTTCCGACCCGGCGGGGCTGGGTCTGGCTCCGGGAAGAGGATCCCGCAGAGACGCCCCGGGAGCGCGGAATTCATTCCGCAAACGAAGGATGAATCCCGCGCTCCCGGGGGGAGGATCCCATCCGCCCCAACCCGGGCATTGTCCGCATCCACCTGTTCCCGCAGGGTGATGCGGACATGAGTCAATCCGCCGACAAACTCGCCAACCGGATCCTCCTGGGGATGCTCATCGGGGTCGTCATCGGCGCCATCGTCCGACTCCTTTTTCCGCACATCGACGGTCTTGAAACCCGGGCGCGCTGGGTGACCACCCAGTTGCTCGACCCGTTCGGCCAGGTGTTCCTCCGACTCCTGTTCTTCGTGATCGTCCCCCTCGTGTTCGCGTCGCTCGCCCTGGGCATTGTCCAGTTGGGCCGCCTGGACCGACTCGGCCCGCTGGCCGGCCGCACCTTCGCCCTTTTCGGGCTCAACATGGCGGTTGGGGTCGGGCTGGGACTGCTGGTGATGAACCTGGTCCAGCCCGGCAAGAAACTGTCGCCGGAGACCAAGGCCCGGGTCGAAGCCTCCTTCGCCCAGGACATCGAGAAGCAGAAGGCCCGTTCCACCGAAGTCACCGCCGAACCCACCCAACGCCCCGTCGCCTGGCTCGTTGACACCTTCATGCCCCCCAACCTCCTCCACGCCATCACCGGCTCCACGCGCAACCGCATCGGTGAAGTCCTTCCCCTCATCCTCTTCGCCCTCTTGGTCGGCGCGGCCGGCACCACCCTCGCCGAACAACATCGCGACGCCCTCAAGCTGACCCTGGAAACCATCGCCGGCCTCATGATCCGCATCGTCGGATGGGCCCTCAAACTCGCCCCGTATGCCGTCGCGTCGATGATTTGCAGCGTGGTCATCACCGTGGGCCTGGATTTCCTCCGTGCCCTGCTCCTGTTCACCGGCCTGCTGGTGGGGGTCATGGCCCTTCACTGTTTCGGCACGCTGTCCCTCCTGCTCAAGGTTCTCGCGAAGCGTTCGCCCATCGAGTTCTTCCGCGCCACCAAGACCATCCTGGTCACCGCCTTCTCCACCAGTTCCAGCAACGCCACCCTCCCCACCTCCATCCAGATCAGCCAGGAACGACTCGGCGTCTCACCGCCCGTCGCCGGATTCGTCCTCCCCCTCGGCGCCACCATGAACATGAGCGGCACCGCCCTGTACGAAGGCTGCGTCGTCCTCTTCATCGCCCAGGTCTACGGCGTCGAGCTCGCCCTCGGCCAACAGCTCCTCCTCCTGCTCCTCACCGTCCTCAGCGCCGTCGCCGTCGCCGGCATCCCCGGCGCCTCACTCCCCCTCATCGTCGGCCTGCTCGGCAACTTCAACATCCCACCCGAAGGCATCGCACTGGGCCTCGGTGTCGACCGCCTCCTCGACATGTGCCGCACCACCCTCAACGTCGCCGCCGACCTCGCCGCCGCCGTCATCGTCGAGGAACAGACCCGGATCCGCGACTGAGGGTCGGCCCGGGCGGGTCCGGGTTGGCCTCCGCACCCGATCAACGCCAAGGGCGTTGGGGCTCCAAGCCCAGGGTTGGTCCGAGGAACGAGGACCTACCCCGGGAACGCCGTCATCCCGGATCCAACCGCAACGCGGTTGTGGCCACCCCAGCCTTCCCTTCCCCTCCCATTCCCCCGGTCAAATCGAAGTCGTTCATGATCTCGACGACCCGAAA
>CAZDYB010000445.1:1826-4246 GCA_964509045.1 uncultured Akkermansia sp. | reverse complement strand
AAGTCCGGCGACACCTACGTCCTCGCCTATCTGCCCGGAAAGGGAACCGTCCTCCGCCTCAACGGCACCGACCTGGTGACCATTGAAGGCGAAGACTTCGCCAAGGCCTATTTCCGCATCTGGCTCGGCGAAGACCCGATCAGCGTTTCACTCCGCGACCAACTGCTGGGTCGCTGATCCCACGGATCCCTGCCCAACCATGACACCTCCGCCCCGCCCATGATCCTCTTCCTCCGCATCCTGTTCATCGCCGTGCTGGCCATCATGTCCTGGGGAACCGTCCGCGCGTCCATGGCCCAGGCCCTGTTCGACATCCCCCCGGCCGTCACCGGCAATCCGTGGTTCCAGGTCACCCTGCTCGACGCCTACTTCGCCTTCATGACCTTCTCCGTCTGGGTCGTCTGGAAGGAGCAACGCACCGCCGCCCGCGTCCTCTGGGTCATCACCGTCCTGCTCTGGGGCAACTTCGCCATCGCCACCTACATGCTCGTTGAACTCTTCAGGATCCCCCTCGACAGCCCCCTCGACCCCGTCTTCACCCAACGTCGCCCCGGCAACCTCGCCTTGCCCGCCACCTTCACCGTCCTTGGCATCCTCGTGTACCTGCTCGGTGCCCGGAACCTCCTGTTCCCCGATCATGCCTGATCCCGGCCCGACCCCAGTCCAACAGTTCCTGAAACGGCGTCTCCTCGACCCCGTCGTCGCCCTGCTCACCCAGGGCATTTCCCCCGACCGCATCAGTGCCACCCTCGCGACCGGCACGGTGTGTTCGCTCTTCCCCTTCCTCGGCGCCACCTCGCTCCTCAACCTTCTGGTCGGACTCTGGTTCCGCATGAACCAACCCATCCTCCAGACCCTCAACCAACTCCTGGGTCCCCTCCAACTGATCCTCATCCTCGTCTATGTCCGCATCGGCGAATTCCTCTGGTCCGCCAACGGGACCGACCTGTTCACCATCAGCGGCATGATCACTTCCTTCGCCGAGCTTTCTCCTGCCGATTTCCTCCGCCGGTTCGGTTGGGCCGGCATCCATGCCTTTTCCGCCTGGGCCCTCACCGCCCCCCTCCTCTTCGCCCTCGTTTATATTCCGCTGCGACCGCTCATCCGACGCTTCTCCCATCGTTGGATGTCATCCCCAACCACCTGAAAAGCCATGCCCGCCTTCCGTCGATTCCTGGGTCTCATCCTGATCGGTCTGGTCCTCGCCACCGCCGGATGCCGCACCGCGTCCTCCACCATGAAACCCCTTCCCCTCGTCCCCCAGGTCGATCTCCCCCGCTTCATGGGAGATTGGTACGTCATCGCCAACATCCCCACCTTCATTGAACGGGATGCCTGGAATGCCGTGGAAAGCTATGAACTCAATCCGGACGGAACCATCGCCACCACCTTCCGATTCAACCGCGGCGGTCCTGATGGCCCGGTGAAGACCTATCATCCCACCGGCTTCATCCACGACCCCGTCAGCCGGGCCGAATGGCGCATGCAGTTCCTGTGGCCGTTCAAATCCGCCTACCTGATCCTCCACCTCGATCCCGACTACCAGACCACCGTCATCGGTGTTCCCAGCCGCAAATACGTCTGGATCATGGCCCGCACCCCCACCCTGCCCGACGCCCAATATCAGGAACTGGTCCGGTTCCTCGAATCGGTCGAGTACGACGTGTCGCTTCTCCAGAAGGTGCCCCACAGCCCCAACCCGTGAAACGGCTCAGGGAATCGGCAGGAACTTCACGCAGACCGGTGCGCCCACCTTCAATTCCTGGCCGGTCGGCGTCAGCAGACCTGTGGTCGTGTCCACCCGGAAGATCACGATGTTGTCCGTCGACTGATTCGCCGCCCAGAGGTACTTGCCGGCGGGATCGAGATTGAAATTGCGCGGCGTCCTCCCCCCCGTGGGCTGATGTCCCACCGGCGTCAACCGGCCGTCAGCCGGGTTGATGGAATAGATGGCGAGGCTGTCGTGTCCGCGATTCGATCCGTAGAGGAACCGGCCACCCGGATGCACCACGATTTCGGCCGTGCTGCTCCCGCCCGTGAACCCGGTCGGCAAGGTGCCCACCGTCTGCAACGTGTTCATCCGACCACTCGACGCCGCATAGGAAAGCGCCGTCACCGTCGAAAGCATCTCATTGATCACATAGACAAAGCGGCCGGTCGGATGAAACGCGAAATGGCGCGGACCCGATCCCGGTGCCAGGGCCGGCGATGTCTCGAGCGCCTTGGATCCCAGGCCCTTTGCCGGGTCGAAGGGATAGACATACAACCGATCCGTGCCCAGATCTGCGGCCAGGGCAAAACGGTTGTCGGGTGAAACCTGGATGGAATGGGCATGGGGTTCCTTCTGGCGACTGGGATTCACGGAGGAACCGGTGTGCTGCACGAACGCCGAAGCCGGTCCCACCTTGCCCGAGGCATCC
>CAZDYB010000445.1:0-1816 GCA_964509045.1 uncultured Akkermansia sp. | reverse complement strand
CACCGGCAGACTCGCCACGCTGCCCCCGCCGTAATTCGCCACCAACACCTGGTGGCCCGTCCGATCCACCATCAGATGACACGGCCCACCGCCCATCGACGACGACCGCCCCAACTCCCGCAGGGCTCCGGTGGCCGTATCGATCTGATACGCGATCACCGATCCGCCCGGCTTGCCATCCGCACTGCCCACCTCACTGGCGGCATAGAGGAAACGGCCGTTCGGATGCAGTGCGAGAAAGCTCGGATTCTGGATCTCCGCCACCAATCCCAACTCTTCCACCACGCCCGTGGCGGTGTCGGTCCGATACGCATGGATGCCCTTGCTCTTCGGCCCGGTATAGGTGCCCACGTAAACCAGGTACCGCTCGGCCAACACGCTGGTGCCTGGCAGGGTCAAGGTCGCCAACGCCACACCCCAGAACCGCTTCATCCGGTGAATCATGCCCCATGGGAACCCTCCGACCGCGCCCGGTGCAAGGCCATCGTTCAGGATCCTGAGAGCCCGTCAGACATCGCTCGTGGTCTTCTTCCAGAACCGCAGCTCCGACGTCAGCGCCGACCCCACACACTCGTACCCCATCGGCACCTCCTCGCAGGCCCCGTAATAGGTCGCCACCCGCGTCCCGATCGGTGCCAACGCCAGCTTCCGGGCAACATCTTCCGTGTACTCATGGTACTTCGCTGCGCACAGCGCCACCGTGCCATCGATCGCGATCCGGCCATCCAGGTTCTCGGCGAAGGGATTGAACAGGTAGAACGCGTCGTATTCCTGAAACGGGATGTCCCGGATGTTGGCCTGCAGGACCGTTGCATTCCCGATGCCGGCCCCTTCAATGATCGAACGTCCCAACTCACACAGTTGCCTCCGCTGATCCACCCCCGTGAACACCCCCGGCGTGGACAACGCGCCCACGATGCAGAACTTCGCCGGGCCGCATCCGATATCCAACACCCGGGTTCCTGGCATGCTCACCAGGAACTCCGCCGCACGACGCGCCACGCTGACCGGTGTCCAATGCGCCGCGGACAGGGCGCGGATCCGCGGCGGATAAACCCGGTCGAAGCTCCCGTCCTCGACCGCCGCAATGGACTCCAAAAGACTCGCTCGGGACGCATTCAACACCCGGGCGGCACCCGGGATGCTGCCCGTCTCCCCGATGCGCACCAACGCGTCGGGCAAATGCAGGTCTTGCTGGCCGGTCATCAATCCTTCGCATAACCGATGTTCCAGCAAACGCCGAGGCAAAGAGTGCCAGGGGCTCCGCTCCGTCCGTGACGTTCTCCTCGCGGACGGCTTTCATCCGCCCCGACATGCAAGATCCCCACGGCATCCGCCATTGGTCCACGCTCGGTTCCCGACCCGCCGGAGATTTCCGCATCTTCACCGTCCGATCCGACGCCAAGATCCATCCGCGCACCGGTCGCGAACACGACTTCTATGTCATCGACTGCGTCAACTGGGCCAATGCCTGTGCCATCACCCCGGACCGTCAGTTGGTCATGATCGAACAATATCGACACGGCTCCGACACCATCGAACTCGAAGTCCCCGGCGGCATGCTCGATCCCCACGAGTCCGATCCGGTCACCGGTGCCGTCCGTGAGCTCCGCGAGGAAACCGGCTACACCGGTACCCAGGCCCGGATCATTGGCGAGATGTTCCCCAACGCCGCCATCATGAGCAACCGATGCCACACCGTCCTCGTCGAGAATGCTTCCCTCACCCACTCCACCGAATTCGATCCCAGCGAAGACATCCACGTCCGCCTCGTGCCCCTGGATGAAGTCCCGCACCTCGTCGCCCAGGGCCGTAT
>CAZDYB010000444.1:0-4271 GCA_964509045.1 uncultured Akkermansia sp. | reverse complement strand
GTTCGCCTTCGAGTACATCGCCAGCGGCCACCTGTTCCCGCTCGACATCCTCCCCCGCTGGCTCGAACAACTCATCCTCCTCACCCCCTACCCCTACCTCCTCTATTTCCCGGTCGCCGTCTGGCTCGGCCGGGTCGAGGGCGATGACCTGACCCGGGGCCTCCTGATCCAGGGCGCCTGGGTGATCATCGGGTATCTGCTCCTCCAGTGGATCTGGGCACGGGGCATCCGGCGCTACTCGGCCGTTGGTGGTTGACCTCATGGAACCACTCCGACCCATGCTTTCCTGGTGGCGGCGTTACCCGGCGCTGTTCGTCGCCCTGTGGCGCTACAGCATCACCCGCGAGATGCAGTTCAAGACGAACTTCATCCTCTGGATCATCGTCGAGGGCCTCTGGTTCGCCCTCCAGATCGGGTTCATGTCCGTCGTCTACAGCCACACCGATGCCATCGCCGGCTGGTCCCGCTGGCAGGTCATCCTCCTGGTCGGGTGTTCCCATTTCATCCAGCAGATCTTCACCGCCTTCTTCCTCACCAACCTCTCCGACATCTCCGAACACATCCGGACCGGTCGCCTCGACTTCATGCTGCTCCTGCCGGTCAACACCCGGTTCCTCATCTCCTTCCGCAAGGTCGATCTCGGCGCCTTCATCAACGCCGCCTCCGCCGTCGGCGTCATGGTCTGGGCCCTCCGCAACCTCGGCCATGTCCCGCGCCCCCTCGAAATCCTCGGCTTCCTCCTCCTCAGCGTCGCCGGCCTCGCCATCCACTATTCCCTCATGTTCCTCCTCGCCTCCGTCGCGTTCTTCACCGTGCGCGCCCAGGGCGTCGTCTGGGGCTATTACAACCTGTTCAACCTCGCCCGCATCCCCGAAGGCGCCTTTCCCCCTGGCATCTATCGGCGCGTCTTCACCTTCGTCCTCCCCATGATCCTCGTCTCCAACGTCCCTTCCCAGGTCCTCCTCGGCACCCTCAACTCCCCCTTCAACGCCCTCGTCCTCGCCGCACTCAGCCTCGGCACCTTCCTCATCTCCGAGGCCGTCTGGCGCTTCTGCCTCCGCCGCTACTCCAGCGCCAGCGCCTGACAGTCCAACCGCTCCTCACATCGCCAACTGCACCACCCGCTCCTGCAACTGATCCATCCAGCGCGATACATAACTCATCGCCCGGTAAACCTGCTCCAACCGCTCCAACGGCAGGACCTCTGACCTTCCCGGTTCCCCCACCGCCGGCGCCCCCGCCCACACCGCATTCATCGCCTCCAACTCAACTCCCAATGCCGTCCCCACCGCCCGAACCTTCTCCTGCAATTCCCCCAACCGATCCGCCCACTCCAATCCCGCCTGCATCAACTGCAACCGCAGCATCGGCGACGTCGCCCCAGACTTCTTCCTCAGGTGTTCATCGCAATCCCGACACATCTGCCCCACCTCGACAAACAGATCCATCGTCCCCGGCGGTATCCGCTGGATGTCTGACGGGCGGCCCCCGGTCTCCAGCTCGATCAGATGCAACAACCGTTCCCGCGGCTCCTTCAGCACCGAATACGCAGCGTTCAGTTCCGCGTACCGTTTCCCCGCGTCCTCCCGCTCCCCCTCCGGCGCCCCATGATGCCGATCCGGATGCAACGGCCCGGACATCTCATGGAACCTTTGTTTCAGAACCTCCGGATCCAGCCAGGGCCGCCGTTCCTCGCCCAGGAGCGCAAATGCGTCGGTCATGGATCACGCGCTGAAACTCTCGCCACACGAACAACTCGTCGCCGCATTCGGGTTCTTCACCTTGAATCCCCCCTCCTGCAAGGCATCCGAGTAGTCCAGTTCCGATCCCGTCACATACAACGCGCTCTTCGGATCCACCACCACCCGCACCCCGGCGCTCTCCACCAGGATGTCCCGGTTCTGCGGTGCATCCTGAAGATCCATCTTGTACTGCAATCCCGAGCAACCTCCCCCCACCACCGCCACCCGCAACACTCCCTGCGGCCGTCCCTGCTTGTGCAACAACCCGCTCACCTTGCTTCCCGCCGCTCCAGTCAACCGGATCAAGCGCTCGTCACCCGTCCGAACTGTCGGCTGCATCACCGTTCCCGCCCCGATCTTCCCAGCAATCATGGGCAGCAACCTATGAATACCCCCCTCCCCAGTCAACGCGCCCGATCCCCAACCCTCCGGGCAATCCCCTCTCCCCGTCATTGCCGCCAGCCTTCACCCGGTCCAGAGTCCCGCCCACGCGCCATGCTGACGACGTTGCGGATCCGGAATCTCGCCCTCGTGGCCGACCTCACCCTCGAACTCCTCCCCGGTCTCAATGTCCTCACCGGCGAGACCGGCGCCGGCAAGTCCGTCATCCTGGGCGCCCTCCAACTTGTCCTCGGCCAACGCGCCGACCGCGGCGCCCTCCGTGCCGGGGCCGATCTCTGCTCCGTAGAGGCCGTCTTCCAACTCGGCTCCCTCCACATCCCCATCGATGCCCTCCTCGCCGAACTCGGCATTGACCCCTGCGAGGCCGGTGTCCTCGTCCTGAAACGCTCCTTCACCTCCAGCGGCACCAATCGCCAGTTCATCAACGGTTCCCCCACCACCCTCGCCGCCCTCGCCACCCTCGGCGAACAACTCGTCGACCTCCACGGCCCCCACGAACATCAATCCCTCCTCCAACCCACACGTCAACTCGCCATCCTCGACGCCTTCTCCAACCTCGATCCCCGCCGCGTCGCCTTCTCCGACCTCCTCCACCAACGCGCCACCCTCGTCGCCGCCCGCTCCCAACTCGCCGTCGATGACCAGTCCTACGCCCGCCAACTCGACCTGCTCCGCTTCCAGGTCCGCGAGATCGATGATGCCCGCCTCCAACCCGATGAAGAGGAATCCCTCGCCGCCGAACATTCCCGCGCCCTGAACTCCGCCCGCCTCATCGAACTCGCCCAGGGCTCCCTCAGCCTCCTCGCCGATGACGACGATTCCCTCCTTCAACGCGTCGGCGCCCTCGGTCGATCCCTTCAGGATATCGTCCGAATCGATCCCGCCGCCCAGTCCATCGCCGACCAACACGCCCTCGTCGCCGAACAACTCCGTGATCTTCACCACGATCTCGACCGCTACGCCGGCCGCATCGAGATCGATCCCGCCCGTCTCACCCAACTCCAGGAACGCGTCGATCTCCTCCAATCCCTCCGTCGCAAGTACGGCTCCACCATTCCTGACATCCTCGCCTTCGCCGAACACGCCCGAACCGAGCTCCAGACCCTCGAAAGCCGCGATGTCGAACTGGAGCGGATCCGTTCAGAGATCGAGGCCATCGACATCCGCCTGAACACCCTCGGCACCCAGCTCGGCACCGAGCGACGCCGCGTCGCTCCGCGTCTCGCCAAGGCCGCCCAGAAGGAACTCGCCGCCCTCGGATTCCGTCAGGCCGGTTTTGAAATCCGCATCCAACCCGCCCCCGGACACGACACCCCCGCCACCGCATCCCCCTCCGGCTTCGACCAATGCGAGTTCCTGTTCGCACCCAACCCCGGTGAACCCGCTCGCCCCCTCCGCGCCATCGCCTCCAGCGGCGAACTCGCCCGCGTCATGCTCGCCCTCAAGACCGTCCTCGCCGCCCAGGATGAGGTGCCCGTCCTCGTCTTCGATGAAGTCGATGCCAATGTCGGCGGCGAAACCGCCCAGGTGGTCGGACAGAAGATGCGCCACATCGCCGGCAACCATCAGGTCCTCTGCATCACCCACCTCGCCCCCGTCGCCGCCCACGCCAACGCCCATTACCTCGTCACCAAGGACATCCACGAGGGCCGCACCGAATCCCGCATCCAACTCCTCGACGCGACCCACCGCATCGATGAACTCGGCCGCATGCTCGGCGGCGGCCCCGCCGCCCGCCGCCACGCCGTCGATCTCCTCGCCCAGTGCTCGCATCCGAAAGACTGACGGAGCGGCGAAGTTCGGTCGCCGTCCCGCATCAGATCGGCGCCCCTCCTCTCCGGAGCGCGGAATTCATTCCGCACCTCAATACCCCCTCCTCATCGTGCCGACAGGAATGTCCGCGCTCCCGGACCATTCATCCGCCGTGTTCTTCCCGCCTTCGCATGATCCCCTTCGCGTCTCCGCTTCCCTGCGGGAAAACGCCCCCCTCCCAATCCTCACCGCCCCTTCCTCTTCTTCCCCAACGCCACCCGCAGTTGTTCCAATCCCATCGTGTTGATCACATCCCCGCGCGTCAGCCATCCCTTCCGCGCCAATCCCGCCCCCAGGCGCAGGAACCCGAAATGA
>CAZDYB010000443.1:0-4289 GCA_964509045.1 uncultured Akkermansia sp. | reverse complement strand
ACCATGACGTTGCAGCAGTTGAGCGATCTGGTGGCGTTTCTGGAGAGTATCCGACGGTAGTTTTTCCGCCCCCAGCCGGGACTTGGTCACCACCTGGGCATGCAAACTGTCGGGCATGAGGCGCGTTGGACGGGGTGGTGCGACACCACCCTCTGAATTCGGTGCGGATCGGCGGACCGGGGCTCTCGAAGCAGGATCAGCGGCGGGCTGCATGGATCAAGGCCACGGAGGGGCCGATCCGGCAGGGACTGCTGGCCGACCCGGAGATGGGGAAGTTGGCCCTTCAGTTCAGGGTGAAGGTGTCCAGGGTCTAGGTTTGACCCGAATCTGAACCTGCCGATCAATTGCCTTCCGAGGCCGGCACCCGGACACGATAGAACGCGCCATCCGTGCGGGAATCGACGGCGCCCGTCAGGCCCCCGGATGAAGGGTCCACCAGTTCAACGATCGTCCATGGCCCAGCCAGTTCGTTGGCCCGCTCGAGCACGTAGGCCATGCCAGGAACCGCGTACCATTGCAGGTGGGCCTGGTCGGCCGTAACCACAGGCAAAAGCATTTCCAGGCGGGAGGTGGCGTCGCCTGGATGTGTCCTTGCCCGATACTCCGTGGCGTTGCTGACGCCGTCGCCGTCGGAGTCTTGAATCCCCGTTTCACCGAGTGTCCCCAGATTCCAACGCTCCCAGTCATCCGGGAGTGCGTCGCCGTCGCTGTCGACTGAGACCGGTGGAGCCAGGGCGGCATGGAAGACGTCGCGGGCTTGATTGAAGTCTCCGGCAACGAGCCCTGCCCCGAACGACTGGAACACGGCCGAGCGACCATCTCCCGACACCACGACACCGGTGCTGGCTTCACGCCGGTCGGGGAGTGTCGGAGTTGAAACCCGCCAGGTCAGCCCGGCGGAATAGTCACGGACCACCACCTGGCTTCCGACGATCGGGTCACCCAGCGCGACATTCGGTGCGCGGGTGCGAAACGCGACGACACGACCGTCCCGGCTGATCGAAGGTTGATCCGAAGCGCCTTCGGGCATGCCAAGTGCGATGCCGGACGAAACCCAGTCCACCGTACCCTCGGCCACGCCCACCAGGTAGACATCCGAAACCAGGTTGGTGTCCGTTGCCACCAGAGGCTCGGTGGTGGTGAGGAGCAACCGGCGTGAGTCGGGAGTGAAGGCGAAGGAGCGCAGGTTTGATGCGGTCAGGTTGATTTGCCGAACCAAATCCAGACCGGGCAACCGGAGGACCCGCAGGCCGGCGGGCCCCAACGTCGGCTGGATGTACGCCACGTGCGAACCATCCGGTGCCAGGGCCATCATCCGGACCGTCCTGGAGTTCGGGTCCACCCGGATGACCTGACCGTCCTCGTGCCGCACGACAACTTCGCCGGCAACAGGGGAGGAAGCCGTCGAATGGAGAAAGGCCGTCCATCGCCCGTCTTCACTCAGTGTCCCGTGGCTGGCGAAGCCCTGGAGGAAGATGCCTCCCTGGGGTGTGGTGCTGTTCGTGGAGATCAGCGTCGTCGTTCCGTTCTGCACCTCATGGAGGAACAGGTTCCGACCAGTGGTCCCCCCGGCCATCAAATCTCCGGCCTGACTCTCCAGCAGGACCCGGCGCCCCATTCTATCGACCCCCGCCAGAATCGTTGCTCCGTTGGCCGTTCCGCCTCCGCCATGTCGGATCGAAAGCGCCCGCAGCACTCCGGTCTCCCGTTCAAACAGGAACACGTCCGACATCCCGTTGGTATCGTCTGCGACCAGATCATTCCGGGTGGAACTGAAGAACACGCGTCTTCCATCCTGCGACAACACCGGCCCGGTGATCGTCCCGACGGTTGGAATCAGACCGGGGGCTGGAGGGGTCAGCCACCGATTCACTCCCTGTTCCATGTCACGGAGGAACAGGTGGACGATCGATGCGTCCTCGAGCTGCGGATCGACCAGATCACGCGCCATGCTGGTGAAGAGTACCCAGCGCCCGTCCTCACTCAGAGCCCGCGCGCCAAGCGTGCTTTGCTCCGTCGCCATCGACGACGCCACACTGGAGTCCCTCACGCTCACCAGTTCCGCAGATCCCTCGACCCCGGGTCCCAGGAAGACATCCAGGCTTCGGTTGAAGTCTCCTTCGAGCAAGGGCGCCTGTGAATCGAACACCACGCGGATCCCATCCGGGCTCAACATCGCCCCAGGCATCCCCATCAATGGCATGGGAGATCCCTCCTTGCCTGCGGTCAGCACCCGGGTCTGACCCGTGATCACCGACCATTCATAAAGCAATGGTTCGCCGGAGAAGCCTTCCACCGGGACCCCACCCAATCCCTGGGGACTCGAGATCACCAGTTTACCCCCATCCAATGTGACATCGACCAACTCCGAATTGGTGCAGGACGCTGCCACGGGCGGCAACGTCAGCATCCTTTGCTCCAGGGATTGCAGGCCATTCGCATCATCCCACGCCATCACCCGGGATGTCGATTCACCGGTTGGCTTCGCATCGAGGAACACCTGGCGCCCGCCGTCGGCGAGCCGGATCGAGTCCGTGGCCGACGCCATCCCCGGCGGTGTGACGGCCCGGACGGTGTCGGATGCGAGATCGTACCAAAGTGCAAATGGGGTGGGATGGGTGGTGTCGCCGACCCGATAACTGGCTCCGCCCAGGACAAGAGCGAGGTGGCGGCCGTCGGGACTGATGTCGTAGTCCCGGACACGCGGTGAACCCGACACCGAATGGTCGGCGAACGGACCCAGCCCCAGTTGACGCACCGCGCCGTTGGAACGGTCGCGCACGTAAAGATCCGTCGCCCTGACCTGATGACTGGTCACGAGGTTGGTGGAACGGCTCAGGAAGGTGATCCAACGCCCGTCTTCACTGATCCGCCCCTCCCAGGTTCCGAGGTTTCCGACCGCGTTGTCCTGTCCCAAGGCAGCCAGTTCGGTTTGGCCGGTGGAGAGGTCGTGGAGGTACACCTGCGGGTATCCGTTGGTGGCATCCGGCGAAAGGTTCGTCGCGACGGATTCAAAGAGCACCCAGCGTCCCGCCGTGACCATGGGTGCGAAGGAAGCGCCGTTGCCCGGGGAACCATCCGGTGCCTTGGAAAGCACTTGCGTCACGCCGGTGGCGAGGTCCCGCAGGAACACGTCGGTCACACCATTGGTATCCCCGGCCACCAGGTTGGACGCATGGCTGGCAAACACGATCCGGTTCGAGCTTCCAGCGAACTGGGCAAACGACGACGCCCCATTGCCGCCCCCGGATCCATCCAGGGCCACCGAGACCAACTGGTTTGAAGCGCTGTCCAAACGCCGGATGAAGACGTCCAATTCACCACGTGCCGTCGGTGGTGGAACCAGATCTCGGGCGCGGGACTCGAAGACGACGGACTGGCCGTCCGGACTCCAGAATCCGGCTCCGGAAAGGTCGGCGCCCGTGGTGGGAGTGGGCGCGCCGGGGGCGCGGGTGCTGACGGGGCGGATGTTGTTGGCAACGAGCCCGGTGTGGATTCCAAGGGCCAGCAGAAGGGAAATGGGAAACGTCTTCATGAGTCTTTCATCACCAGCCGGAATCCTGGATCCGACCGCGCTGGGGAGGCACCGTCACGTGGTTTCAACGGATTCCGCATCCATTCCTTCCGAAGTTGATGGCTTCATCGCGTGAGGAATCGACGGCACCCTTGTCTGGCCTACGTTCCACGCCCGTTTCGTCAGTGCAATGCCAGTCCGCCAGGAATCAACGCCATGAGACTTCGATCCCGTCCGAACAAGACACGTGCCTTCACGTTGATCGAGTTGATCACCCTCGCCGCGGTCGGGGTCGTGGTGTCGGCAATGCTGCTTCCCGCTGTGTCCAATGCCCGTGCCCGTTCCGGTGTGGTTGCGTGTGCGGACAACCAGAAACAACTCGCCCTCGCCCTCGCCCTTTACGCCGCTGAGAACTCGGATGCCTTGGCTCCGACCGACAACTGGCGGAATGCGGCCGGCGTCCTGGTCCCGTTGACCGGTGGCGGGTATTGGGCCGGGGTCACACCAATGGTTGCCCCCGGGACGGCGATCCCGGACGCCATGCAGAGAGTCCGGGCTGGACTGACCAACGGCCCGCTGTGGGCCTACACCGCCCATGAGGAAATCCATCACTGTCCGTCGGACGTCCGGTTCCGACTGAGGCCGGGAGCGGGTTGGGCGTTCGACAGTTATTCGAAGGTCAATGGGATGGCTGGGCTGAACGGTTGGGAAATCAGTCAGCCCCCCTTCCAACGGATGTCGGATATCCCCGAGCCGTCGATGTCGTTCCTGTTCC